>JAOTZA010000115.1 GCA_029861655.1 Acidobacteriota bacterium
CGCGCGAGGGCGCCAAGGCGCACCACATCACGAGCGTGATCACCGAGGTCACCGAGAAATTGCTCAGGCAGGCCCTGTCGCTGATCCGTGCCAACCTCGAACCGGCCCCGGTGACCTACTCGCTCGTTCTCATCGGGCAGGCCGGCCGCCGCGAACTCAGTCTTGACCGCCGACTGACGCTTGGCGTGGTGTTGGCGGACAAGGACCGAGGCGCCTCCGCCGAGGAGGTACATCGATACTTTGCTCGGACCGGAACGCTTCTTGGACAGGCGCTTACGGCCTGCGGAATGGTCGCCCCGGACCCGTGCATTGCTCCCGAGCGGATCTGTGCTCCCTCGCAGTGGATCGATCATCTCGACAGCTGGGGAGAAGCACCGGTCGCGAGTCGACCGTCTCCCGGGATTCTCGAGATGAGGGCGGTGTCCGGCGACTCGAATCAGGTGGAAGAGCTGCGCAGGAGCTTGTTGAGCAAGGTGGCCTCGGACGACCGCCTCCTCCCCAACCTCTCGAAGCTGGCTCTCGCGAGCCGACCGCCTCTGGGTTTCTTTCGTCGCCTGGTGGTAGACACAACGGGAGAACATCGCAACGAGCTGGATCTCTACGAGAGCGGCGTCCGACCCTTTGTCGATGCCATCCGGGTTTTTGCCTGTGAAAACGGCATCCAGGCTCGCCAATCCCGGGATCGTCTGGTCGCGCTTCGCAAGCATCATTCCTTTGGACACGCCGAGGAGGTCGAGAATGCGTTGGAGTACCTGCAAACCCTCCGTATTGACCGGCAACTCGCCTGTCTTGCCGAGCAACGCGAAGTCGATGGCTTTCTCAACCCTGAGGAGCTAACACGCAACGAGCGCAAGACGCTCAAAGAGGCGTTTCAACTGGCCACCAGCCTCCATGAGCAACTGGTACGGAGATACACACAGTGAGCTGCTCGCCGTGAACGCGTTGATGCCAAGAATCTTTGGGCGTCGCAATAGCGAGCTGCCTGAGCCGCTGCTGAGACAGATGGGGCTCAAGGGTCGGATCGACTATCAAGCAGCCGTCGGCGAGATAAGTTACGTCTCGTTCGACACCGAGCTGACGGGTCTCGAGCTCAAGCGGGATTCGATCGTCGCTATGGGTGCGATTCGTCTGCAGGGCAGCAAGATCCTTCTGGCGGAGAGTTTTGACCGCCTGGTCCGGCCCGACGCCGAGCTCAAGAGCTCGGCGGTCGTGATCCACGGCATTACACACTCCGATCTTGAGCATGCGGACCGGGCTCGCGAGGCGCTCCAAGCTTTTGTCGAGTTTGTCGGCGACTCCGTGCTCGTTGGCCACTTCGTCCACATCGACACAGGTTTTGTGGGCCGAGCCCTCAAGCAACATTTCGGCGTCTCGCTCCAAAACCCGGCCGTCGACACATCGACCCTCCATGACTGGATGACCGAGAACGACAACGCTCTCGCCAAGCACTACGGCGGGGTGGCAGTCAAGGGAGACCTCTTCTCGATCGCCGAGCGCTACGGAATCCCCGTGGACCGGCCCCATGCCGCGCTGGCGGATGCGTTTGTCACGGCACAGCTCTTTCAGCGCCTGCTCCACTTTCTCCCCGGCTGTGGTGTCGTCACGCTACGCGACCTCCTGAGCGTCGGGAGACCATGAGAATCGAGGGATCCTCCGGATGAGACCAAAAGCCACGCTTGACACGATCTCACTGCGCAAGTTGCGCGAGAAGCGAGAAGCGCTGCGCGGTGTGGAGCTCTTCTCCTATAGCGAAGAGCTGCGCTCCGTCATGGTGAGCCCGGCGCTCACCTGCTCGCCAACCGAGACGGTCAAGGACGCGGTCGAGAAGATGGCCGGCAAAAAGACCTCTTCGATCGTCGTCATCGGCGAGAACGAGGAGCCCTTGGGGATCGTTACCGACCGCGACATCATGCGCCGAGTCGTCGTCGCGGGGAGATTCGACATCGGCACGACTCCGGTCTCAGAGGTCATGACCGGAGATCCCCTGACGCTAACACCCGACGACACCGTCTACCGGGCTCTGTTTCTGCTCTCGTCGCGGGGGATCAAGCACCTTCCTCTGGTCGAGGGTGAGGGACCGAGTGGGCGCCGTCTGGTGGGAATCGTCACGTTGCGCCAACTTCTCAAGTTGAGATACCCGGAGCCGATGACGCTCATCGCCGGCATCGCGGGTGCCACCGAGGTCGAAACCCTCGCTCGCATCCGGGCCCGGCTGCCGCGATTGGCAGCGACCAGGCTGAGCCGCGGGTCGCGGGGCTACGACGTGGTCGTAATGCTGTCGCTGGTGAATCAGGATATCCACCGGCGAGCTTTCGAGCTGGCGCTCGAAAGTGCGGGCGAGCCGCCAACCGGGTGTTGCCTCTTTGTGACCGGCAGCCACGGCCGACTGGAGACCCTGCTGGTGACCGACCAGGACTACGGCCTGGTTCTCGAGGACTCCGCCGATGCGCGTCTGCGGGCCGAGGCGGACGAGTTCTACGCCGCGGTAGCCGAGACGTTTACTGAGTCCCTCGAGGCCGTCGGATTCGAGCGTTGTCCGGGGGACGTGATGGGAGTCAACCTCCTATGGCGAAAAGACGTCGCTGGCTGGAAGGCGCAGCTCGACCATTGGGTCGTCGATCAGGTGCCGCACCTCGGCCGCTATCTGACGGTGTTCTTCGACGCCGCTCCGATCTGCGGGCGAAAGGATCTCTTCTTGGAAGTACAGGACCGCGGTTTCGAGCTTCTCGGCATGCACCATGAACTCTTTCGTATTTTGCACGAGGAAGAAGGGGGGCATCGAGTTCCCACCGGGCTTCTAGGCCGGTTCATCACTGAGCGCAAAGGCGAGCACCGAGGAGAATTCGACATCAAGCGAAGCGGACTGATCTTTGTCGTCGAGGGCGTGAGAATTCTGGCGCTGCGACGCGGGATTCGCGAGACCGCGACCCTCAAGAGGATCGCGAAACTTGTCGACGGTGGACACCTCAACGCCGATGATGGAGAGTATTTCGAAGGAGCTTTTCGCTTTCTTCTCCACTTCGCTCTCGACTCCCAGGTCGAGGAGGCGATGGAGAACGAGAAGATCGACACCTATATCAATCCTAGCCTCATGTCGTCACGCAATCGCGAGATGCTGCGCCACGCGTACAAAGCCGTTTCCAAACTTCAGGACCTGATCGCCACCGAGTTCGGTGAGCTGGTCCTCTAGCACGGGCTACTCGCCGGCTGAATCTCGGTTGCAAAGAGGCAGCGGCACAGGATTTGCGTAGAAGTCTTCCCCAGGTGGCGCAACGATGTGGAACCAGAAGATCCCAGCCGATTGTCTAGAGGTCCTCGAGGTCTCGTCCATTCTGCCGATCGGGGAATTCGAACTCTTCCGACTCGCCTACGCTTCCTGGTATGGACGACAGGCCGACGAGGAGACCCTGGAGGAGCACTTTGTGCCCTACATGTTCCGCGACCAGGTGCCGTTCTGGGTCCGCTCGTTCACTCGCAAAGTGCTCTCGCTTGAACGGGACGGCAGCCTGGATCCGAGCCAGTTCGGCATCGAGTCCCCTCGCCCCCAGGAAGGCGATCGCTTGAAGGGGTTGCTCTACGCGTTTGGCATCGGGCTCGCTCTGGTAGGCCTGATCCGGCTCGCCGAGGCGGCCGCGCCCCTTCTCACCGCCGAGGGGTGCTGGTTCCCCCCCTGCTACTAGCCTGCTTCGGTCGACACCATTCGGTCGACACGGAGGTCGACCGCTACACATCCTTCGGTCGACACGGTGGTCGACCGCTCCACACCATTCGGTCGACACGGAGGTCGACCGCTACACATCCTTCGGTCGACACGGTGGTCGACCGCTCCACATCCTTCGGTCGACACGGAGGTCGACCGCTACACATCCTTCGGTCGACACGGTGGTCGACCGCTCCACATCCTTCGGTCGACACGGTGGTCGACCGCTACGCATCCTTCGGTCGACACGGTGGTCGACCGCTACACACCATTCGGTCGACACGGAGGTCGACCGCTACACATCATTCGGTCGACACGGTGGTCGACCGCTCCGCATCATTCGGTCGACTACACCTCGTTCGCGCTTGTAGCGGTCGAGCTCTGTCTCGACCGTGGTCCGTTTCATCCGCCATCCTCAGTCGAGCGGGAACTCGAGTGTCACACCTGGTCCTCAGGGCGCGCCTACTTGACCTTGTACATGCGCTGCTTCTCGTCCTCTTCGGGGAGCTGAAGCAACTGTTGGTCGGCCGGTTTTGCGAGCTCGGCCTCGAGATACTCCACCCGGTCCCGGATTGTCGGTGGCTTTTCGTCGACGTTGCGCAAGAAACGCCACAGCCAACCAGGCCCCTTGGCTAGCTTGGGATCCAGCTCCAGAGCCCGCTGGTAGTCGGCCACGGCCTCCACCGGCTTGCCCAGTTTGTCCAGGACGATGCCGCGGTTGGCATAGGCCACCGCTAGCCTGGGGTCCAGCCGCAAGGTCGTTTCGAGCTCTGCGAGCGCGACATCCAGCTCTCCCGTCTGGATGCGGGTGAGGGCGAGCCCCAGGTGAGCTCCAACGTGGTCGGGATTCTTGTCCAGCGCTCCTTCGAACTCCGCGATGGCCTCTTCGTACTGCCCGTCTTCGAGCCGGTAGTTGCCTTTGCGAGCCTTGTAGTCGCCCGGCGTGTCCTCGTTGAACACCCTGCCATAGACAAAAACGACTCCGACGACGAGGAGAAGCCCAATGAGAGCGAGCCCCAGCCGATTGTCTGCTTGGTTGGCCATCTCAGGTTCCGGCAAAGAACTTGAAAAAAAGAAAGCGGTTGTACAAAAAGGCGAAGGTCACGGCTAGGCCGGCCGCCCACACGGTTACCTTTCGTCTCAGGATCTCACGCTCCTCGTCGGTGACCTCACGCTGGAGCTTTCGCTGCTGACGATTGATGTTCATCGCCAGCATCAGCTTGCGCACCGGAAAGAAAAGGATGATCCCGAAGAGCAGGGACGAGAGTCCGTACCACGCGAGCTGCATCGCTCTATTCTAGCTGGTCATCGGCTTACTGGCGTTGCGCCTCTCCCCTCAGTCGGGTGGGAGCAAAACCCGTCCTCTCAGGTGGGGCTTTTGATCAAAGTCTCATCTACACTACGCGCGCCAGAAGAAACAGACGCGGGCGTTCTCGCGGCGGCGAGGCCCGCAAACTCGAGTCGATCAACGCGACTAGCCGCCGTGGTGGTATGAGAGAACCCATGTCCCGATACGGGAGATCCCACGTAGTCAGTCTCGCTGCTGGAGCAGCCGAGTGTGTGCAACCGCGTCCACAAGCAAGGAGGAAGGAACATGCGAGTTGAGGGAAGCAGAACTTCGGCCCGGATCAGAGTAGCGTTGGTACTGGCGGTCCTTTGTCTACTGATTCAGCCGACGGCCGGCTTGGCGCAAAACGTCACGACCGGTGGCGCCGACAAGTTGACCATCAAGGGATTCATCATTGCCACTTTCTTCGCTCAGAACCAGAACTTCGTCTTTGGCAACGGCCAGTCCGCAGAGTTCCCGGCGGGTGACCTCACCGAGGACGAGTGGTTTCTGGACGGTGATCTGCGCAACACCCGCATCACGCTGGTCTGGAACGGACCTGACGTCGAAGGGAAGTTCAAGGTCGGCGGAGTTCTCGAAGCCGACTTCTTTGGCGGCTTCAACGGCTCCGGGGCCTTTAGCGACGAGCAGCAGATCCCGCGTCTGCGCCTGGCCTACGTGGATGTCATCAAGGGCAAGACGACCTACCGGATGGGTCAGGCCTGGACGCCGCTGTTTGGCAACGTCCCGGCTTCTCCCACCCACGTCGCCTTCCCCCTGGCCTACGGTTCCGCGGGCATGGTCGGCTGGCGCTTCCCGGGTGTCTACATTTATCGCAATCTGTCGGACAAGGACGACGCGATCAAGAAAAAGCTGACCTTCGCCCTCTTCAGCGGCTCGTGGTCCGGGCCCGGCAACAACCTCAACTCGGGTAGTGCCGGCGAGGCGAGCGCCACACCCCAGGTCGAGATCCGTGGAGATTTTTCGGGCAAGACCTCCGGCGGCGGTTCCTGGAGCACCTATCTGGTCGGGCACTACGATAAGAAGGACCTCTCCGGAATCGGTGCCAGCGCGCCAAACGACAGTCTGGACGGCACTGCAGTGCAGTTCGGCGCCAAGTGGGCCGGTTCGAGCGGCTTCTCGCTCGCGGGTAACGCCTATCAAGGCACCGCGATCGGCCAACAGTTCGGCCACATCACTCAGTTCGGCGATATCTCGGGCTTTGGAGCATGGATCCAGGGCGGATTCAAGTTCAACCCAAGCTGGTCGGGACATCTGCTGTACGGTGTCGACGACCCGGATGATGCCGACGTCGTGGCGGCCGGGGCGAGCCGGATCGAGAACCAGATGATCGCTGTCTCGACCCAGTACAAGGCCGGACCGTATGTCTTCGGGCTCGAGTGGCTGCACGACACGGTCACGAGTACCGCGAACGTCGAGACCGACGGCGACCAGATCTCGGCCAGCGTCTGGTACAAGTTCTAACGCTTCGAGCCAGACTGAAACTGGACAGCGGGGAGCGAGGGCTTGGCCCTCGCTCCCTTTTTTCAGGGATCTACTCCCAGCGCTCGATCACTACACGGGTCTCCGTGTAGAAACGCACCGCGTCCTTTCCGGTGGCGTGGAGATCGCCAAAGAACGATCCTTTCCATCCGGCAAACGGTAAGAAGGCCATCGGAGCCGCGACGCCGACATTGACTCCGACCATCCCCGCCTCGACACGGCTCCTAAAGTACCAGGCGTCACGACCGCTGCGGGTGAAGATGCTGGCGGCGTTGCCGTATCTGGAACGGTTGACGAATTCCACCGCTTCCTCAACCGTCTCAACCCGGACCACCGCGAGCACCGGTCCAAAGATCTCTTCTCGGGCGACCGCCATGTCGGGTTCTCGGAGCTCATCAAACGCGCGAGTTCTTCGGCGTGCTCCTCGAGCAGCGTCTTGTACCGAAACATCAACTGGGCGCGCTCTGGAACCGGGGTATCCCCCCACGCCGAGAAGGCCGCGAGGGCAGCGTCCACCGCTGCGGCATTCTCCTCTCGTGTCGACAACGGTACTCGGGCGAGCACCGTGCCGTCGGCCGGGTTGAGTACCGGTTGGCTGTGCTCGGTCGCCGAGACACTCCAGTCGCCGTCGATCAGGTTGCGCAGGAGGTTCATCGCAGTGCCCTATTTGACCGCACCGACCGTGAACCCGGAGATGAACCGATCCAGGAAAAGATTGTAAAACACGGCAATCGGTATGGAGGCAATAAGGCACGCACCCATCAATGAACCCCAGTAGTAGACGTCGCCGCGCACCAGGTAGATGGGCACCCCCACACCGATCGTCTGGTTCGAGGCACTGGAGATGAAGGTCAAGGCGTACACGAACTCCTGTGTAACAAGCGTGAAGCTGAAGATCACCACCGTGAGAATGCCGGAGAAGGAGATCGGTATCACCAACTTCAGGAACGCCCCAAACCGGGTCAATCCGTCCACCATCGCCGCGTCTTCGAGCTCACGCGGAATGGACTTGAAAAACCCCATCAGCAGCCAGATGGAGAACGGAACGGTGAAGGTCGGATAGACGGCGATGATCGACCACAGCGAGTCCTGGAGCCCCAGCAGGGATACCACCCGCGACATCGGGATGAACAGCAGGGTTGGTGGAATCAGATAGACCAGGAAGATGGCGATGCCGAGCCGCTCTCCCCAACGGCCGGTCAGACGCGCCAAGGCGTAGGCCGCCGGCACCGCCAGTAACAGTGTAATCAACACCACCACGGCTCCAGCGAACGCAGTATTCAAGAACCAGCGCGGGAAAAGGGTCTCCTGAAACAGGAGCTTCATGTGTTCCAGTGTGGGTGTCTCGTTGAACAGGAACGGGTTGTTTTCAACGTTGTAGAGATCGCTGGTTTGCTTGAAGCTCGTGATCGCCATCCAGACAAAAGGGAAGGCCAGCAGAACGGAAAACACGCTGAGCGCGCTCCAACGGAAGATCCGGACCCGAAATCGTCCGCGTCCCACAGCCTCGTGGCTCATCACACCACCTCCGCGCGGTGCGCGAGGCGCAACATCAGCCAGGCAATCACCACCAGAATCGGCACCAAGAAAACCGAGATCGCGGCTCCCTCGGCCAGATCGCCGCCCAGAATCCCAGTGAAAAAGGCCAGCGAGGGCAGAACCTGGGTCGTGTTGTACGGACCTCCTCGCGTCAGGATGTAGACCACGGTCATGTCGGTAAACGTAAAAACCACTCCAAACAAAACCGCCACGTTGATGATCGGCGCCATCATCGGGATGGTGATCTGGAAGTGGGTGCGCCAGAAGCCGGCCCCGTCTACCGCCGCCGCCTCGTGAATATCCTTGGGGATAGCGGTGAGACCGGCCAGCAGGATCACTGTAGAGAACGGCAACATCCGCCAAGCATGCACCATGATGACCGACAACATCGCCAGCGTCGGCTCGCCCAACCACATCGGAGCTTCGAACGGCTTGACCAGATGCAACTGCACCAGGCCCCAATTGATGACGCTGTAGATCGAGTCCAGGATCCACTTCCAGCCGATGGCTCCGAGCGAGATCGGCGCCACCCAGGGCAGGAGGATAAAAAACCGCACCAGTCCCCTCCCCCGGAAGCGATCGACCAATGCCAGCGCCAGGATGTTGGCACAGACGATCACGATCAGCTGCGCACCCACCGTGAACACGAACGAACGCACCAATGCGCCACGGAAGGTAGGGTTCTGAAGGACGCTGGCGAAGTTCTGGAGACCGACAAAGCGGTATCCAACCGTGCCAACCTTGACGTCACCGACGCTGTAGAGAAAGGCGAGCACCAGTGGAGTTCCCACCAATGCCACCATGTAGAGCAGCGCCGGAGCGAACATCGCGGCGCCCAGCCTACCGGCGCCGCGCGCTACGCCCATACCAACCCTCGCGGCTCGGTTCGCTTCTCGGTCACCTTGTCGAAGAAGCGGAGGTGCCGCTCGGCCACAGCGTACTCCACAGCTTCACCGTCCACCACCGGTATCTCGTAGGTCGCCGGCAGCTTGGCGATCACTTTCTGCTCGGCGAACCGGTCCCGGTCGATGAGGACATAGAGGATGCGCTCGCTACCGAGATACTCGACAGCGGTGATTCGGACGCCGATCCCCACTGCCGGTCCCTCCACCAAGACCCGCGGCAGCAGATGCTCGGGCCGAAAGCCCACTAGGACGTCCCCATGATCGACCAGGTTCATCGGCGGCGAGCCCAAAAATGTGGCGACAAACGTATCGGCGGGATCGTCGTACACCTCACAAGGTGATCCCACCTGGCGAACGTACCCCTCGTGCAGCACTACAATGCGATCGCCCATCGCCATCGCCTCGACCTGGTCATGGGTCACGTAGATGGTGGTCGTGCCGACTCGGTCGTGAAACTGGGTGAGCTCTTCGCGCGCCGAGGCTCGCAGCTTGGCATCCAGGTTCGAGAGTGGCTCGTCGAGCAGAAACACGGTCGGCTCGCGCACGATGGCGCGGGCCAGCGCTACCCTCTGACGCTCCCCTCCGGAGAGTTCGCGCGGTTTGCGCTCGAGCAGCCCACCGATGCCGAGCAGCTCGGCCGCCCACTCGACCTTGCCCGGGTGCTCCGCCTTGGGCAACCCCTGTGCCCGCAGAGGAAACGCGATGTTCTTGTACACCGACAGATGGGGGTAGAGCGCATAGCTCTGAAACACCATGGCGATGCGCCGATCCCGCGGTGCCAG
>JAOTZA010000132.1 GCA_029861655.1 Acidobacteriota bacterium
GAATCCTGTCGGCGCTTTATGCGCGGGACAACCGGAGAGACGGTTCGGGACGCGGTCAGTTCATCGATGTGGCTCTACTCGACAGCCAGGTGACCTGGCTGGCCAACATAGGCGGATCCTTTTTTGCCACCGGTGGGCGTCCCGAGAAGATCGGTAACGCCCACCCGACGATCACCCCCTATCAGCCGTTGCAAGCTCGCGACCGGCCGCTCATCGTGGGCGTCGGAACCGAGCGGTTGTGGCGCAAGTTCTGCGCGATGCTGGGTCTCGAGAAGACCGTGACGAGCGACCCACGTTTCGACTCGAACCGAAACCGGAACGAGAACCGGGCCGAGCTGATCACGTTGCTCGAGGAGATCTTCTCGCAGCGCGATGCCGATGATTGGGTGGAGGATCTGGTGGCCGCCGGTATCCCGGCAGGTCCGATCAACTTCCCCGACCAGACTCTCGAAGACGAGCAGGTCCGGGCTCGCGACATGATCGTCGAGCTCGAGCACCCGTTGTTGGGGTTGGTCAAGTCGATCGGGAGTCCAATCAAGTTGTCGGCTGCCGGACCGACCTACCGGCGGCACCCTCCAACTCTTGGCGAGCACAACGATGAGATACGCGCCGAGCTCACTGCCCTGGGCTAGCCGCTCCGCAGGCGCCCGCTTCCTCGAGACCTCGGACCAGACGGCGTGCGTATTCAGCCTGGCCGGCGGCGTTGAAATGCGGGTCCTCGCGACTGATCCGTAACTCGTTCCCGGTTGGCCACTCCAAATCGATCTCGACGATACCCAGAGTCTCCATCAGTTTCGACAGTCCTTCACGACGTTTTTCGACTCCTCCGTGTGAACGGTAGTCTGCCGCATTGACGACCTGGATCCCGTCTCTTTCGGCCAGCTTCGCGATTCGTCTCAGTGCTCGCCGATAACCTCCAAAGCCCACCATGTGACGGTAGGGCCCCGGAACCCGCTCGCGGCTACTTGCGCTCACGAAGTCGGTCAGGCCTCGGTCGGCGACTTGGAACGGTCGTTTCTGTTCCCTGAGTCCGTGGACTAGCGCCAACAGGAGCGAGCTTCGTGGGTCGAGCGGTTGCTCGGGCTCGAGGAGGAACGTGGGCAGGCCGAGGTCGTTGCCGAGAAAGAGCACCAGAATGCAATCGGGTTCGAGATCGAGACCGCGGTGCTCGAGCAACGCCGCTTCCTGCGAGGTGTTGTAGCCGGGTACGCCCGCGTTGAGGACCTCGACCACACGGCCCTCCTTAGTGGGCGTCAGCAGTCTCTCGAGCTGCTCACCGAGCGTGTCTTGCCACTCGACGCCCCAGCCAAAGGCGTGGGAGTCGCCGAGCAGGAGGATGCGGTAGATCTCGTCTGATTTCTCCGAGACCGGGGCGCCGTCGGAACGCAGTCCCTCTCTGTTGCTCTCGACCTCGGTGCCTTGGAAGCACGTTCGCACTTCGGGTCGAAGTTCGTAGATCAAGTCCTGATGCTCGCTGGGTCTCACAAGATCGATGAGAACCGCCTGCCGCTCCTGGCTACGGCAGTCCCCCTCAACTGCGGGCGGAGGCGCCAGCTCGGCGGTCCACAGATCCGGGGTTTTTTCGCCGCGGCTGTGCGAGGCCCATATCCTGAGCGACAGCTCGGCGAGTCCCAGACCCAACGCCACGCCGATGAGGATGGCGGTGAAGCGGATCACTGAGCGTCGTCTGCTGGATACCAACATTCTTTGCGATCTTACGGGACTTCAAAGGACCCATTAGAACAGGGCTTTTTTGCTCTCTCTCGGGACTTCTTCTGCTAGCATTCCACAACGCAGTCAAGGGTGTTACTCGCCCGATTGAACAACGAGGTTTTTGCGATGGAATCATCCAGTCGTCATGAAGAGCGCCGCTTAAGTGGCGAACGCCGCCGGCGCGTCGACCGGCGTACCGCCGAGCGCCGAACGAAAGCCGTTTCCGTCGATACCGATCGGCGCCGCCCGCAGGACCGCAGAAGGGCACTCGATCGGCGAGTCTGGCCCGACCGGCGCCTCGCTCTCGGCGGGCCCGACACGAACCCAGCGCGGAATCAGTTGACCTGTCAGGCTCCGGGTTGTGGCGAGCGGGCGATCGTGCGTCCCGGTGCCAACGGATGGCTCTGTCTCGAGCACCTACGCCTCGAGTCGAACTGAGCCGGTGCCCCGGCTGCCGATCCTCTGCTACTCGTGGTATCGGCCGAACTTCCTGGACCACGCAACCAGCGCGGCGTGGGTGGGAAGGTAGAGGACAACCGGCATCGCCAGCATCGACACCGGCAGGATCCAAGCCGGCGGGAGGATCGGTGGATCAATCCCGAAGGGCAGCCACTGCCAGTTGATGTTCTTTGCGGGCTCGGTCCACCGGTGGGTCGCTAAGAGGAGTAACCAGATGATTGCCACCTGGAGCCTCCAGCCCCGGCGGTCGTATCCCATCCGGCGGATGCACCACAGAAGAAGGATCGGAACCACGACATGAAACAATGACAGCAGTCGTGTCGCCAGTGGCTTGGCGGGATCGAACATGTATTCGGTGCCGCCGATCGGGTGAGTTCCAAAAAGGAGAGCGGCTCCAAAGTCGACGACCCACAAAGAGCTGATGACCAGCACTGAAACGGCCTGGGACGCGATGAGTAATGGGCTTTCGAGCCACAGCGCCGCGAGCACGACAAAGTTTGCGGCGTCACAGGTCCAGAGAAAATTCTGCCATCCGTACTCGACCCAATAGGCGGGTACCCAGACCGCCAGCCAAGCGGTGAACGCGACCTTCAACCAGAGGGGGAGGTTTCGCTTGTTTGAGACTTCCGCCATCGGCTGCTAGAGACGGCAAGGGCGGGAGCAAGCCCCTAGTTTCGGACCCCTGGAGCTTTAGAACCGGAAGAGAATTTGTCCGGTCAATTTGCGGGCGATTAGATCTCCAAAGATGTGCTGCAAAACGTCTTCGTCGAAAACGTTCTGCCCGGTGAGCGACAACGTGACGTTGTCGTCGTTGAAGCGCACACCGGCGCCGATGTTGACCTGGGTAAACGAGTCGGTCGGGCCCCAGAAACGAGCATCCAGCACGTCGGTCCAAAAGGCTTCATCTACGTGGTTCACGTTAGTGTTGAAGAAGAACTTCCCCGTGTCGTAGGCGAGCCCGGCGTTCATTCGGTTCTCGGGGGGTGTGTTGACACCATCACGCACAGTGCCGTTGGGAAGCGTGACCCGATCGATCCCGCTGACCTCGGGCTCTTGCTGGTAAGAGTAGTTGACGAACCCGGACCAAAGTCCGCGTGGTGCGAAGTCGAGCGACAACTCGACTCCTTCGTCGATCGTCTCGCCGATGTTCCGATAGGAAAGGAAGGAAGGGAAACTCTGTTCCGGGACCGTCGGAACCAGGCCAAAGGGCGTTGGCACGAACGGCGGCAACGGCCAACCCGGCGGCGGGTTGTTCGAGTCGTAGTACGCCGCGGTGTAGAAGTCGATCGAGTCGGTGGTCTCGTTACGGTATACCGAGGCGGTAAAGGTCGTCGCACCAAACGTACCGACGTAGCCGGCCTCGATCGCGTCCAGCCGTTGCTCTTTCAGCTCGACATTGCCGCCCACGGCGCTGGGGAAGATCAGCAGGGCGCCCGGGAATCCAAACGCCGGGATCGGCGGCAGCTGCGCTTGGTTGAGCACGACGAGGTCGAGGAAGTTATTGATCAATGACGGCGCTTGGAACGCCCGATTGAAGGACAATCGGAAGGTGTGGTTGTCCTTTGGCGACAGGAGCAGACTGGTGCGTGGCGACACGACTTCACCGTCGATCGGATCGATGTCGTCGATCCTGGCGCCGATCAACCAACGGGCCTTATCCCCGATCAAAATCTCGTCCTGTAGGTAGAGGCCCTTCTCCTCGCGGCTGTCGCCCGCGGGCGCGATCGAAAGGTCGAAGTCGTTTTGACGCACAGTCCCGCCAAACGTGAGGATGTTGTTCTCACCCAGGATCCGTGTATCGCTGTAGTCGAGATTGTAGGTCTGGCTCTCGAAGAAAAAATTGATCAGCTCGCCGTCGGGACCGAAAGCAGCCAGATTCAGCGCGTCTCCATCGAGAAGGTTGACAAAGAACGTAGCTCGCTGTGCGCGGCGGCTCCAGTCGACCTTGACGAAGTCCATCGCTGAGCCGGAACTGATGTCGAACGGGCCGATGCCCGAGTGGATAATGCCGTCGGTGGCCGCATGGCCGAGGCCGAACTTCCACAGCACCTCGTCGGACTTGTCGTAGTCGAATGCGAAGTTGAATTTGGGCTGAGTGGTGCCTTTGTTTTCGAAGGGTATATAGGGTGTTCCGGCTGGGTTTGTCGGGCCCACGGTTCCCGGGATAATGCCGGTTGGCCGGTCGTACGGGTCTTGCTCGAAGTAGCTGCCGGTCAGCTTGAAGCCCCAGTCGTCCGAAGCGGCCGCGTGGGTGATCGAGCCGTAGAGTGTCGAGAAGTCGCCCGCCCCGAGAGTGACGCTGGTTCCCTGCATCTCACGCGGTCGTTTGGTGATCAGGTTGATGACGCCGCTTACAGCGTTGGCGCCCCAGACGGCGCTCCCAGGTCCGCGGACAACTTCGATCTGTTTGATCTCCTTCGGGTCTAGCGGCACGTAGTCCCACATCACGAACCCAAAGAAATCCAGATACAGGGTCCGGTTGTCGAGGAGAACCAGCTCGGTCGCCGCCAGGCTGTTGGTGGACCCACGGCCGGTGATTTGGATGTCGCGGGCACTCATCTGGGAGACGTTCAACCCCGGAACATTGCGCAAGAAGTCGCCGTAGTCGTCGGCGGGGATGTTTTCGATCTGGTCGGCGGTCAAGACGGTCATCGCCGCGGGCACCTCGTGAAGAAGCTGCTCACTGCGCGATGCGGTCACGACGATCACATCCTTGACCTCTTCCATCTCCTCAGCCTTTTCCTCCGACTCCTTGTTCCCGGCTTCGTCGGTGTCCTGTGCCATCCCAGGCGATCCAAGAGCCGTCAGCGCGACGATCAGGTAAACGCTCAACCAGCGAATAGACTGCGACTTCATGCGGACCTCCTCGCGGGAGTAGTTGATTGAACCGCGCGATGCTAGCAGGGCCGGTAAACGCCCTGCAAGTAATGAGGTTACGTTCGCAGCCCGATTCCGGATGCTAGCTTTCCAGGACGGCCTTGCGCCGCAGCTTCGCGGCGGCGGGTGACAAGGGGGCCTCGGTGAGGATCGCGTGGATGCGCTCGAGCGCCTTGGCGTGGTCACCGACCCGCTGGTAGAGGATCGCTTCACCGTAGAGGTTCTCGGCCAGACTGTTCAAACGAGCGGTGATGCGAGGCGTCAAGTCGCTCTCCGGGTACCGTTTGAGAAAGCTCGAGCCGTTTTGGAGTCTCTTGTAAGAATCGGCCGATTGTACGAGTCGGGCCTGGGCCAACTGGCGCACCTCGTCGTCCATCGACTCGGCTGCGAGCTGCTGGAGGGCTCCCAGGTCATCGAGGACGGTCGCAAGGCTGCGAAGACCTTTGCTGGCCTGGCGACCGGGCTCAGAGTCGGAACCCGCCTTCGACGCCTCGAGGTACATTCCGACGGCGTCGACGTGGCGTTGGAGACGGCTGTAGGCGTTGCCGAGGGCTACCGCTATCCGAGTGCTTTCCTCGGATTCTGAGAAATTACTGAAGAAGGTCTCGAGAAACTCCGTCTCGTACACACCACCCGCGAAGACCTCAGCCGCCTTTTCATAGAGAGCCGATCGGCTCTCCTCGAAACCCTCGAGCTCGCCCTCCAGGGAGGCGAGAAGCTCGCTTTCCGGATTCAGCTCGCGGATCTCGACGACGGTTTCTTCGTAGAGTGTCGCCAGGCGGCCGAAGTCGCGTGAGAGCTCCGGTTGCTGGAGCTCGGCATCCCGCTCCTCGTGGAGCCGCGCGAGGCGGATTCGATCCGCATGGGCTCCAAGCGGCCAGGCGATGAGCGCGGCGTCCTCCAGAACCCTCATGCTGTCGACGACCCCTTTCGGATCGTCCGGCAGAGTCTCTCCCGCCCGACCCTCCTTCTCCGGCGGCGGAGTCTTGCGGGATTTTGGCTGGTAGGAGAGAAGAACTTCCTGAGTCCTGCGTCGGAATTCGTCGGCAGGGGTTGGTTCCTGTGTTTTCAGCAAATCGGCGCGCACTCCGGCGGCGTTGACCCGGGTGTCGAAGAAAGGGTGCGTACGCCAGTAGCCATACTCATTTGACTCCGGCAAACGCTCACGCATGAGTTCCATGAGTTTGCCGTAGCCGTCCGGATCGAACCCGGCCGCCGCCGCCAGGCGTTGTCCCTCGTCGTCCGCCTCGTCCTCGAACTCCCGGCTATAGCTGCGAAGCAACAGCTCGCTGACAACGACTCCGGCGGCTGCCGCACCCATGACGCGGTCACCGCTATTCGAGCCGCCGCCCCAGGGGTCGTAGCCGGCGGGGGCATCGCGGGTGTCGTTGTCGCTGGCGATGATGACTCCCGCCAGGAGCGCCTGACTCAGCACGTTGAGCAGCGTCGCTCGACGCTGCATCTTGGTTCCGTGTTCGAGCACGACGTGTCCGATCTCATGGCCGAGAAGCCCGGCCAGCATGTCGTCGCTGGGCTCCAGGTCGAGCATCCCACGAGTAATGAAAATGTGGCCACCGGGCAAGGCGAATGCGTTGGGAACAGGTATGTCGACGAGGAAGAAGCTGAAGGGGAAATCTCGAAAGGTCGACTCTTGCGCCAGCCGGTACGCAAGGTCAGCGACCCGGCGGGTCTCCAGCCGGTCGTCGTAGCTGCCATAAAACTCCAGTGCCCGCGTGGCGGCCTCGAGGCTCTTGCCAAACAGCTCCGGGTTGGTGATTTCCTGGCCCGAAGCATGTGGTGCCGAGAGCCAGCTTGACACCAGACAGACAGCGAGAACCAGTATTCGCGAGGGAGTAGGCATCGGGGGGCAGTAAGTAGCAAGAACCGCGCCACGCCATGATAGTTTGGCGACCGCCGCATGCCAGGGGAGCCAATCTTGGAGTTTGTCATCGAGCATCCGATCGCCGCCACGAGTTGGGAGGAAGTGCGCCCCAGGCTCCAGAGGGCGCTGCGCGATCACCTTTCCCCCGGGATGCTGGAAGAGCACTGGGAGGACGAGGCGTTGCGTTTAGAGGGTCTTGGAGTCACGGCCTCCGTTGCGCTCGCCGATGGCAAGCTGCGAGCGCTTGCGGATCTGCGCCCGCCCGCCAGCTTCTTCCGATCCAAGATCGAGGACGGTCTTCGGCGGGCCCTGGAGAGAATCTAGAACATTCAAGGTCAGCGTTTCGCTGGAGGAGATCATTCCGGATGGAGTCATCAGGCCCGGTAACCCTGCCACCTCTCAACGACTCGTCGGTCACCGAGGAGATCGGCCCGCGTGCGGACACGGTCTGGATCCGCGGTGAAGGCGCGGCGCCGGCCATCGCCAAGATGGCAACCCGAAGCGTCCGAGGTGAGGGCGGGAGAGTGGCGATCATCGACGGTTGCCGCACCCCCTTTTCGAAGTCCGGGACCGATCTCCGCGATCTCGATGTCGTCGATCTTGCTGGAACCGCCGCTGCAGAACTGGTGACCCGTAGCGGGATCGATTCAGACGAGATCGGTACGTCCATATTCGGCGTCGTGGTGGCGGCCCTCCATGCGCCCAATCTGGGTCGGGAAGTGGTGTTCCGCGCCTCGCTGCCGATGACGATTCCCGGTACCACGGTCAATCTGGCTTGCGCTTCGTCGAATCGTGCTATCACCTCGGCCGCCGAGGCGATCCTTTCGGGGCAGGTCGAGGTGGCGCTTGCCGGAGGCGCTGAGTCGCTCACCAACGTTCCGATCCAGTACTCACGCAACGCGGCGCGACGGTTGATCGAATTCTCCAAAGCCAGATCGACGGGCAAGAAACTGGCGGTGCTTTCCAAGGTGCGGCCGCGGGACCTGGTCCCTGTACCACCCGCGATCGCCGAGTACACCACCGGCATGAGTATGGGGCAGGCTTGCGAGAAGATGGCCAAGGAGAATGGCATCTCGCGCCGCTCGCAGGACGAGATCGCCTTGATGTCGCACGAACGCGCGGCTCGCGCCGCCGAGGAGGGACGGTTCGACAAGCAGATCGTGCCGACCTTCCCACGGCCCAAGTTCGATCCGGTCACCAGTGACAACGGTGTCCGTGCCGACTCCTCGATGGAAGCCCTGGGGGCACTCAGGCCGGTCTTCGACAAGCACTACGGAACCCTGACGGCGGGTAACTCGAGTCCTCTGACGGACGGTGCCTCGGCGGTCTTGCTGATGAGCGAAGAGAAGGCCAAGAAGCTTGGGCACGAGCCCCTCGGCTATGTTCGCTCGTGGGCCTATGCGGCCCTCGACCCGGGATCGCAGCTACTCCAGGGCCCTGCTTACGCGGCCCCTCTGGCGCTCGACCGGGCTGGACTGAGGCTCGCCGACGTGGATCTCATCGAAATGCACGAGGCGTTTGCCGCCCAGATCGTCTCCAATATGAAGGCGTTCGCCTCGCCCAAGTTCGCACGCGAGGAGCTCGGTCGCAGCGAGCCGCTTGGTGAGGTCGATCTGGATCGTTTTAACGTGAACGGGGGCTCGATCGCTATCGGTCACCCCTTTGGCGCCACCGGCGGTCGTGTGACGATCCAGCTTCTTCGAGAGCTCGAACGTCAGGGTCTGAATCTCGGCCTCATGACGGTGTGCGCCGCCGGCGGCGTCGGGTTCTCGATGGTTGTCGAGCGCGAGTAATGAAATGCGGTGACAGAAATGCG
>JAOTZA010000411.1 GCA_029861655.1 Acidobacteriota bacterium
TTCCGGCTCATCGTCGTAAGATGCCGGCGGGACCTGCCCTTGCACCACAAATCCCTCTGGCGTTCATGGTGGCCGCGCGTGCTGCATCGTCGCGAGCTCGAAGCCCACAGCGCGATCGTAGAGACGGATCATTCCCGTCCAGATGCATTCGCAGCCTGGAGGTGGGTCACTTGGTCTTGCGAGATAGCCGCCTTGCTTGGCGACCAGGACGATCGCTTGGCCGAGGGTGAACGGTGGCTTCTTTCCTCTCTTGCCCTTCTTCACCTCGAGCGCTTCGAGGACCTTCACCTCCCAGTCGTCGAAGAAGACTTCGCAGGGCAGATCGGGCACTTCGCGCCCGAGGAGCGTCATCAACTGAATGCGCCAGGCGATGACCGCGTCGATGACAATTGCTCGCTTGAGCCGCTCGGCCGTTTCGTTTTGGTATTCCTGGACCTTGCAGCCCTGCTTCAAGATCCGGTGCCACTCTTCAATGCGCCAGCGGCGGGTGTAGTACTCCACCATTCGAGCGGCGTCTTCCGCGGTCTCGACCTTCTCCGTCGTCAGCAGGAACCATTCGATCTGTTTGGCGCCGGCGGGGGGATTCTCCTCTCGGGCACAGACAGCCCATAGCTTGATCACCCCCTTATCGCGCAGATCACTTCGTGGCGGCCTGAGGGTGACTTCTTGATACCGCAGCTTCAGGACCGCCTGGCGACCGGGCATTCCTTTTTGCCCGGACTTGTCCCGTTTCGCCTTCTTCCACCGCTGTCGGGGAATAAGTGTCTCAATCGTCGCTTTGGCCTTACTCGCCTTCAGCTCATCGAAAAGCTTGCGTTCTTTGTCCTCCAGACGCCGATTGTACTGTGCTCGCACCAACACTCCGACGCGTTTGCGGGTCGCCTCGGCATCCAGGAATAGCTCGTAGATGTCTCCGTCGCGGTCCATCACCGTCAGGTAACGAGTCTTCGGCGTCTTCTTGGCGATCTTTACCAGATCTCGATGCCCTTCGATCCAGCGGAAGCTCTCCTTCTGCTCGATAGGACGATGCCTCGAGCTCTTACTGAAGTCCTCCGGCGCGTAGCATGTCGACCTCAGCACTCCCAGCGGCAATCCTTGCGCCGTCAAGGCCAAAGAGGAGTGCAGCTGTAGTCCGCGCGATTTCGTACCCGACTGATTCTTCCCGATCGTCCCTAAGCCGCTGGTGTGATGGCGCGTTGCAAAGTTCAGATCCGTTGTGTCCTGGACCACCAGCACCGTATCGTGCGACATCATGCGCTCGATCGTTCGCTCGCGGTGCGTAGCTGTGATCGCCTCGGGAGTCAGTGTCGTCCGAGGACTGTCGACGAAGTAGTAGTACCCCTTCGTCGCCGCGCGGTCCCCCTCGGCAGCTTTCAGGTACGATCCGTCAGGTCGCTGCCACCGGGTCTCGGCGATCTTGATCAGTCGATCGCGCAAACGCTTATCTCCAAGTTCCACCGTCCCGAACTCCTGCTTCGCCCACTCCGTCCGGCCAAGGCCTTCCTCCAACTCCAACGGCCGAAGGTAACAGCCTTCCTCCGGCGGCACACCCATTCGGCGGCGAAAATCTTCCACCAGTGGATAAACATAGATGTCCTTGAGGCTCTCTGGTGAAAGGAACTCGGTGTCGTTGCGTCCTCGCCCTTTCGTCTGTCCGATCCGCTCCCAGTTAGCCGCCTGAAAGCATGTACCCTCATGCTCCGCGCGGTCAACAAAACTCTCCACGACCCACGGCCTGTAGCCGTAGCGTCTCTGGAAGTCCTTCGCCAATCGGCGCAGACACATCCCCAGCACACGCGAAGCGAGGTTCTTGCAGGACACACACGGCCGAATCAGCAAGCGGCTGAGGTTCACCACTCGGTCCTGATGCGTGCGCCGCTGCTCGGCCGTCCAGCCGAGCCACCGATCCCGTGCCTCCAGACGCAGCGCCGAGGCGCTGAAACCCACCGCTCCCAGCCACCCATGCTCCGAGCCTACCAGGTACTTTATCTGCCGGCCCACGAGAGGTCGCTTCCCCTGCGGGTGCTCACCTACGATGAGCTCGTTCCAGGTGCGCATCGCCACGTCATCATCCGGGCTCACCTCAATCAGACGCAGCCGCCGAATCTCACCCGCTTGCGGTGGAACCCCTTGCGGTTCGGGGACAGGTTTCGACAGCCGTCTCGGCCGCCGCTGCGAGGGGACGTCGTGTTGACGCGGGGGAAGTTCGAAATGACCCTCACGTTCCAGATCCCGCAGTGCCGCCAGGCACGAGGTCGCCTGGAGCTTCGCGTTGGAGTTGCGAAAGCCGAACTCCTGGCACAGCTCGACCGCCAGTTGGGTGCGCCCAAAAGCTCCCCTCGAGCGAAGTTTCCGCTTCACCTTCGCGAGCTTGGCCGGCTCAGATAGAGCCTCCTTGATTGTCGAGCTTCCCCGGCGCACACTCGGGGTATACCTCCCGGCGACGGAAAAGTCCAGAAGGATTTATGGGGGACGGGCAGGGCGGGCCGCCGGCGCTCCCAGGGGCAAAAAGGCGCACGAGGCGCGCCGCCGGCGCTCCCGGGGCGCACGGGGCGCACGGAATCTCCAGGCTATCCCCCCGCGCGGAATGGCTCCGGTCGG
>JAOTZA010000412.1 GCA_029861655.1 Acidobacteriota bacterium
CGTGTTTGTCGTGCTCGATGGCAAGCTCGAGCGCCGAGCGGTAAAACTGGAGCAGACCACCGGAGAAGAGGCGATTGTTTCGTCGGGCGTCGCGGTAGGCGAGAAAGTGGTTTTGAGTGGGCCGGCCGATCTTGCCGACGGTGATCCCGTGGAGGAGACGAGTTGATGAGTGAGACCAACGGAAGCCTGGTAGATGTGCGCGGTGTGGACAAGGTGTTCCGCCGCGGTTCGGAGAAGATTCATGTTCTGGGTGGTCTCGACGTGACCATCCCCCAGGGCGAGTTCCTGGCCCTGATGGGGCCGTCGGGTTCGGGGAAGTCGACACTGCTGAACCTGATCGGTGGCCTCGACCGGCCGACGGCGGGCGAGGTCGAGGTCGGTGGCAAGCGGATCGACAAGCTCTCCGATCGCAAGTTAGCGGGCTGGCGGGCTCGCCACGTCGGGTTTGTCTTCCAGTTCTACAACCTGATGCCGGTTCTCAACGCCAAGCGCAACGTCGAGCTGCCCCTGTTGTTGACCAACCTAGGAAAGAGCCGGCGCAAGAAACACGTGGAGACCGCGCTGGGAATTGTCGGACTGTCGCACCGCATGAAGCACTACCCGCGCCAGCTATCGGGTGGTGAACAGCAACGGGTTGGAATAGCTCGCGCGATCGTCACCGACCCCACCCTCCTGCTGTGCGACGAGCCGACCGGCGATCTGGATCGAAAATCGGGAGACGAGGTCCTCGAGCTTCTGCAGCTTCTGAATCGCGACCAGGGCAAGACCATCGTCATGGTGACTCACGACCCGCACGCGGCGGCTCGTGCGTCGAGGATTCTCTATCTCGACAAAGGACAGCTCTCCGAGGAGCCGGTCGAATGAAGTATCTGCGGTTGGTCTTCTCGAATCTCAAACGCAAAAAGCTCCGCACGTTGTTGACGGCTTTGTCGATCCTGGTGGCTTTTCTGCTCTTTGGCTATTTGGCGGCGATACGGGTGGCTTTTAGTGCGGGTATCGACGTGGCCGGCCAGGATCGGTTGATCGTGCGGCACAAAGTGTCGATCATCCAGCTGCTGCCGCAGAGCTACAAGGAGCGGATGGAGCGGATAGACGGTGTCGATCTAGCAGTCCACTTCACCTGGTTTGGCGGTATCTATCAGGATCCAAAGAACTTCTTTGCCCAGATGCCGGTAGTCCCCGAGCCGTTCCTGGAGATGTACCCCGAGTACATCCTGGATGAGCAGGAGAAGGCCGCTTGGCTCGAAACGCGAACGGGCGCGATCGTCGGGCGGGTGACGGCGGACAGGTTTGGCTGGAAACTCGGCGACAAGATACCCATCCAGGCGACGATCTGGTCCAAGAAGGACGGCACCCGGGCCTGGGAGTTCGATCTAGTGGGCATCTTCGAGGGAGCCGAGAAGGGCACCGACACCAGCGGCTTCTATTTTCGCCATGACTATTTCGACGAGGCGCGGCGCTGGGGCGAGGGACAAGTCGGTTGGTACGCCGTGCGGATTACAGACCCCGAGCGAGCGGCAGAGATCGCGCAAGCCATCGACACCGACTTCGCCAACTCGCCGGCCGAGACAAAGGCCGAGCCCGAGGGCGCTTTTATGCAGGGATTCGCCAACCAGGTCGGCAACATCGCCGCTATCCTGACGGCGATCCTGGCGGCGGTGTTCTTCACCATCCTGCTGGTCGCCGGCAACACCATGGCCCAGTCCGTCCGCGAGCGGATCCAGGAACTGGCCGTTCTCAAGGCCGTCGGTTTCACCGATCGAGGGGTTTTGGGATTGGTGTTGGCGGAATCGAGTCTGGTGGCGATCCTGGGAGGTGGTCTGGGTCTGGTGCTCGCCTGGGCCGCGATCACCTTTGGCGGCGACCCCACCAAGGGGGCGTTCCCGGTGTTCTATTTCCCAGTCGGTTCGATCATTTCTGGAGTGGTTCTTGTCGTTCTGGTCGGCATGGCCGCGGGAGCGTTGCCGGCCATTCAGGCGCAGAGGCTGCGGATCGCCGATGCGCTGCGACGATAGCCAGGGACAAAGGGGTTTCGAGCGATGTTGAACTGGTTTACGCAGATCATCCAGATCACCAAGGTCAGCCTGCAGAGCATCCCCGAACGCCGCGGGTCGTCGGCTTCGGCAGTATTCGGCATCGCCGGCGTCGTAGCGGTGATGATCGGAGTGCTGTCGATCGCGCAAGGCGTAAGAAAAATGGTGGACAATTCCGCCTCGCCCGAGAACGCCATCGTTCTGCGCAGCGGTTCGGACTCCGAGATGATGAGTGGGCTGTCGGGCGACAATGCGACGATTGTCGCCGAGGCGCCGGGTCTCGAGCGTTGGGAAGAGGGTACCCTCGCCTCGTCCGAGCTCTTTGTCATCATCAACCTTCCGAAGCGATCCACCGGTACCGACGCCAATGTGCCGTTGCGCGGAGTCGAACGGGCGGCACCCAAGGTGCGAGAGAACTTCTCGATCGCTGCCGGCAGGGAGTTCGAGTGGGGCCTGAACGAGCTGATCGTCGGCTCGGGGGCGGCGCGCGAGTTTGCGGGCCTCGATCTCGGAAGCTCGATCGAGGTGGGTGGCGAGCAGTGGCCGATCGTCGGA
>JAOTZA010000116.1 GCA_029861655.1 Acidobacteriota bacterium
GCCACCGGCGTTCTCGTAGCGTTCATCGAGCGCGACCGCCACCGAGGCGTAGTCCCGTATCTTGGCGGCCACTCCCTCGCGGGCGGCGGCGATCTTTCCGCGGTGACGTCCCCAGAGACCCCATTGAATCGAACCCCAAAGATAGATGCCGCGCGCCTCCGGGGTCTTCGAGAGATGCTCCACGAGGGATGTGGGCACGGGTTTACTCCGCAGGCCGGGCCGCGGGTCGCCCGCATAGCCACGCGCCAGCTGGTCGATACCCTCCTCGGCCAACTGGCGGCCGCGTTCGAAGACCGGCAGCTTCGCCTCCCGGTCTTTCAGTGCGTGTTCACCTAGGAAGTAGAGCGCCTTGATCAGGCCGACCCGGGCCACGAGATTCTCAGGGTCGGCTTCCAGAGCCGATTGATAGGCCGTGACCCCCTCCTGGATCCGCGCCGGGTCTGCTCGGGGCCCCCGGTGACCCGCGGACCTGCCGTTCCAGGCGTCCAGACCCATCGACAAGGGGTCTGCGGAGTCCGCCTGGGCTGATCCGGCAAGACCCGCTGCAAGAAGAGCAGTCGGAAGGAGTTTGCCAGCGGCCTTCATGAAGGCGATTGTACGAATTTCGGGCGATCCTCGACACTCTCCGTCCGCCGCGAGGGGCTCCGCGTTAGAGTCGATCGGTGGGAGCTTCGATCGACAACCGAAGTGGGTCGGCTCCCTCTTGGTTCGCATCGGGAAAGAGTCGGGTCCGGGCCGGACTCCATATCGGAGTCTCTGTCTTGTCGGCGCTCTGGCTCTCCGTCGGTGTCGCTCAGGCCGCCGACGATCGAAACCTTACCCCCAGGCGAACGCTCTTTCTCACCCTCGACGCGGTTCCTTTTTCACTTCTCGCCGAGCTGACGAGCGCGGCGCGCGGCGACGACCGGATGTTCGGCGACTTCCAGCCACCGGTGCCGTTGATCAGCACGTTCCCATCGACGACCACCATTGCCCTGGGCGAAGCCTTCGAGTCCGCCGGGTTGCGTCGTGCACCCGGCTATGAAGCTCGTTTCTTCGATCGCCGGCTGGGCAAGGTGCGTGGTGGAGGAGTGCTGAGCTATTTTCGGATCGATTTTCCTTGGCGGCGCTTCTTCGATTGGAGTAGCAAGGGAGCGGTGCGTAGCGCTCTCGCGGGGGCGCGGCCGGTGCGTGTGAGCGGCAAACGAGTGGTCCGTAGTGTTGAGGAATTTCTGGCCGGCGAGGAGCGGGAGTTCTTCGCCTATGTCGATACGACCGACCTTGCGTCGCACCTGCGGAGCCCCGCGGCGCTCGAGCCGGCGTTGCGCCGCCTGGATCGCGCCCTGACCGAGGCACGACTTCGGCACCCCACCTCGGATTTTCGAGTGGTGGTGCTCTCCGACCACGGGATTGCCGGTGGTGAGCCATTGGACAATGTCTGGCCCGAGATCAAGCGACGCCTGGGCGAGGCCGGGTACCGCTATGCCAAGCGGTTGCGCCGCCCCACGGATATCGCGTTTGTGCCTTTTGGGTTGGTGTCGAGCCTCGAGGCGTATACAGAGGAGGAGCAGACTCCACGGGTGGCTGAACTTCTGGCGTCGGTCGGTGGTGTGGAAGCGTGTGTGTATCGCCTCGACAAGAGCTCGGTGCGCGACCAGGGCTGGAGAATAGCCGGTGCCCAAGGAGTCGCCGATGTCTATCGTCGACAGCGGGCCTTCGGGTCCGAGTGGGCCTATCGAATGCTCTCGGCGGATCCGCTGGGCTATGCGGAAGTCGTCGAGGGACTCAGGAACCCAACGGGCGAGAAAGGTGAGGAGTGGTTTTCCGATCGATCGTGGTTCGAGGCCTCCAACCGGCACCGCCTGCCGGATGCGCCCTACCGAATTGCACGCGCTTTCGAGTTGGTCGACAACCCGGCCTCGGTGATTTGCTCGCTCGAACCCGGTTACATGTTTGGGAGCCGCGCCACGGAGCGCACCGCCCGCTTCACCAAAGGGCGTCTGGAATGGACACACGGGGCGCTCCACTGGGAGGCGAGTGCCGGCTTTCTGATGAGCGACGATCCGGAGTGGAAGCCCGAGGGTCCCGTACGAATCGGCCGCGCCCTTGAACCATTCCTCGATACGAAGAGCGCTCGGAACGTCGCTAAGACATCCGAGTGACTGTCGAGGATTGGACGCCGCCGAAGACAGCGGCCAGGTTGTAGCGGCTCGCTCAGTGCTCGAAGCCAGGCCGCAGGCAAGGCCGGGAGAGTTTGCCCCTGTTAGACTCAATAACTTCACGGCAAAGTGGTTCCTTCGCGCCCTACCACGGGCTGCTAAAGTCCCTCTATGAGCCAGTCGCTTCAGCCCTCCGCGGCGCCGACCGAGACATTTTTCGCCGGGCTTGCGGAGTTCCAGACGGAGTTGGCCGAAGCGCTGGGCGCTTGGCTGGGGGATCATGGGCGGGCGGCAAGTGCCGAGGCGTCGGACTCGGAGGAGCTGACGAGCCGGTTGTCGGAGTTCGTGCTCCGCGGCGGCAAGAGACTGCGGCCCGCTCTCGTGCACCATGCCTATGCTGGGTGCGGTGGCGAAATGAGAAGTCAGGTGCTGCCGGTGGCGATGTCGCTCGAGCTCTTTCACACCTACCTGCTGATTCATGACGACATCATGGATCGCGCCGAAACCCGTCGAGGAGCCCGAGCGGTGCATCTGTTGTTTCGCGACGAGCATCTCGAACGTGGGTGGAGTGGCGATGCCGAGCGCGGCGGCGAAGCGGTGGCGATCCTTCTCGGGGATCTCGCTCATTCGTATGCCGTCGAGTTGTTTCTCTCGGTGGATCCGCGTCCCGATTCGTGGGACGAAGTGACAGCGTGCTTCAGCAAGATGTGTCAGGAGGTCGTCGTCGGTCAGTATCTGGAGATGACGGCTCCGTATCGTTCCGGTTTGTCCGAGGATGAGTTGCTTCGAGTGCTGCGAATGAAGTCCGGACGCTACAGCGTCGAGCGGCCGATCCAATTGGGAGCGCTTCTCGCAGGGGCCGGAAGCGAGACGATTTCGAAGCTACGCAGCTTTGGGTTGGCCGTCGGTGAAGCGTTTCAATTGAAAGACGACCTGCTTGGGGTCTTTGGAGATCTCGAGACCGTCGGAAAGCCGGTGGGCTCGGATCTGGTGGAAGGAAAATTCACGGTATTGATCCACCACACTCTTGAGGCCGCAGATGACGCGGAGCGGCGAGCCGTGAACGCGGTTCTGGGTAACTCCGACGCAGGAGCGGAGGAGCTGGCGGCCGCCTGTCGCGTGATCGAAGGTGTCGGGGCGCGCTCACGGGTAGAAGAGATGGTCGAGACGCGGATGGAGGCGGCACGACACTTCTTGAGCGACGTCGATCTGCGACCCGAGGGAGCAAACTTCTTCGCCGGCCTGGTCGGTTATTTGAAAGAGAGGAGACATTGAGTCCCGATCGGGGTGGGAGTGCCGTCACCGCGGCCGGCGCGGCTGCTGCAACCGACGTGGCTGCTGAACACCGCGATCGCAAGGCCGAGCACATCGAGCTGTCGCTCGAGCAGGGGATGCAACTCAGGGCCAGTTTCTTCGATGAGTACGTCTTCGACCACCAGGCGCTGCCCGAGATCGACTACGACGACATAGACCTCGAGACCGAGTTTCTGGGTCGTGCGCTCGAGGCGCCGCTGCTGATCTCGTGTATGACTGGAGGAACCGGCGAGGCCACGCGCATCAATCGGAATCTGGCCGAGGCGGCGCAGCGGGCCGGTATCGCGGTTGGTGTCGGCTCGCAGCGCAAGGCGCTGGAAGATCCGGTCCAGGCCGAGAGCTTCAAGATCCGGCCGCTGGCGCCGAGTGTGCCGTTGTTGGCCAACCTCGGCGCCGTGCAGCTCAACTACGGTTTCGGAATCGATCAGTGTCGCGCCGCCGTCGAGATGATCGACGCCGATGCTTTGGTGTTTCACCTCAATCCACTCCAGGAAGCGATTCAGCCGGAAGGACAATGCGATTTCTCGGGTCTTGTGGAGAAGATGGGAGCGATAGGACGCGAGTTGGACGTGCCGCTGGTGGTCAAGGAGATCGGGTGCGGTCTTTCGGTCGAAGCAGCCAAAGGAATCCGAGAGGCTGGGATTTCGATCGTCGACAGTGCCGGTCTGGGGGGTACCAGCTGGGCTCGCATCGAGGCGAGCCGCGCCTCCGATGTTGAACTGGGCGAGTTATTCGCCGACTGGGGTGTCTCGACTCCGCGGTCGATTCAGGCCCTGAGAAGTGTCGGTGGGTTGACGATCATCGGCAGCGGCGGGGTGCGAAGAGGGTTGGACGCGGCCAAAGCGATCGCTATGGGGGCCGACATGGTGGGGCTCGCGCAGCCTTTCTTGGTTGCCGCGGTCGACTCCGCCGACAGAGTCGTAGAAGCGGCTCGTCGTGTCGAGCGCGAGCTGCGGATCGCGATGTTCTGTCTTGGTGTTCGCTCGATAGCGGAACTCCAAAGGGTCGAGCTCTTAAAGAGGACGGAGAGGTGAGCGAGGTGGAGCGGGAAACTGCCGCATCGGCGCCGAACGACTCCAGGCTCGAAGAGCTGGTCGAGGAGATCATCGCGGGAGACCGTCGGCTTCACGACTTGCCGTCCGATCTGAGTGCGGTGGATGCCGCGACGGTCCGCCGTCTGGCCCTGGAGCGCATCAACGACACGTCGCTCGCCAACGTCGGGTGTTTCTCGCTCGACGCCCGCCGCGCTTCGACGCGGCACTGTGAGAACTTCATCGGCGTCACCCAGGTGCCGGTAGGTGTCACTGGCCCGATCTGCATCCGTGGTGACTTTGTTGACCCCGCAGAGGCCCTCTATGTGCCGCTTGCCACGACCGAGGGGGCGTTGGTGGCGAGTACCAACCGTGGTTGCCGAGCTTTGCGCGAGGCCGGTGGGGCGGTGGTCAGCGTCGAAGATGTCGGTATGACGCGTGCCCCGGTTTTTCGTACCAGCGGCATTGCCGACAACCGGCGATTCCTCGGTTGGGTCACTGCCAACAAAGAACGGATTCGGGCGGTTGCCGAGAGCGGCAGCCGTCATCTGAAGCTGGTCGAGATCCGGCCCCAGACCCTCGGTACTTCGACCTATCTTCGCTTCCGTTTCGCTTCGGGTGATGCCATGGGGATGAACATGGCGACGATCGCGTGCGACCGGGTTGTGCGCGAGCTGATCGAGCCCGAAACCGGTGTGGAGTGCCTGGCGTTGTCGGGCAATTTCTGCGTCGACAAGAAGGCTTCGGCGATCAATTTCCTGGAGGGTCGCGGCAAGCGCGTACACGCAGAGGTGGTTCTCGAAGGCCCGGTGCTCGAGCGCTGTTTGAAGACCAAAGCCCGTGATCTGGTCGAGGTCCAGTACAGGAAGAATCTGATGGGCTCGATTGCCGCCGGGGCTATCGGTTTCAACGCCCACTACGCCAACATTCTGGCGGCCTTTTATATCGCCACCGGCCAGGATGTGGCCCAGGTTGTCGAGGGTGCGATGGGGGTGACGACGATCGAACCGCGCGGCCCCGAAGGCGTGATCGCCTCGGTCTATCTTCCGGATCTACCGCTGGGCGCTGTGGGTGGCGGCACGGCGCTCGACACGCAGGCGGAGGCTCTCGCCCTGCTCGGGATCCCGCCCAAAGGAGGCAAGCCGGGGGAAGCGGTTCTACGCTTGGCCGAGATTGCAGCCGCCACTGTTCTCGCAGGTGAGATCTCATTATTGGCCGCGCTCACCGAGCATCATCTCGCCGAGGCTCACGAACGGCTCGGTCGTGGGTCGCTGCCGCCGGAATCTTGAGCACGTCGGCTCGTGAAATGGCGGAGGGCGCCGCGGCCGTATCGCGCCGCCGGTCCCACAACGTGGACCGAACCGAACGGGTGGTCGCCTCGGCGCCGGGGAAGCTGATCCTGATGGGTGAACACGCGGCGGTCTACGGCCGGCCGGCTCTGGTTGCGGCGTTGGATCGGCGCACCACGGTGACGATCCAACGCGGCGCGGGCGGAGTCGAGCTCGATCTCACGACCCTGGAGTATCGGGAGTCTACGTCTTGGCCGGACCTTTTGGACTACTGCGAGACCAAGCGCTCCGAGTGGCGACGTTTTTCAGAGAATCCCGAGGCGGCGAGCGTTGCTGCGTTGGTGGGTGAGCAGCCCGCGCATGTCGTCCGGGTGGCCCTGGGGGAGACGATGCGGGATTTGGATATCGATCCGCCAGCGATCCGGGTCGAGGTGAGCTCCGAGATTCCAGTCGGTTCAGGTTTCGGGAGCTCGGCTTCCGTCGCGGTTGCGATCATCGGCGCCCTGTTAGAGCTCGTCGGGGAGCCCATCGACAAGGCACGGGTCTCTCGAATCGCGCTCGACGTGGAAAGGCGGCAGCACGGCCGACCGTCCGGGGTAGACCACACCGCGGTGCTAAACGGTGGGTTGCTGCGTCTCGAGCGAGTTCAGGGCCGGCTCGAGGCCTTAGCGCTCGAGGTTTCCTCCAGGCGCCTCGAGGACTTGCTCGTGTTTCACACCGGCTCGCCCCCCGAGTCCACCGGCACGGTGGTGGCGGCCGTGCGTGTCCAACGTGAACGCGATCGCGATGGTTTTGACGACCGTCTCGATCGTATGGAGCGGGCGACTCGGGACTTCGAGACCGGTCTGGCGGATCCCGCCTCCGGTGACATCTTGTTGCGCTCGACGCGCGCGTTCGAGGGCTGTCTCGAGGAGTTGGGTGTCGTTCCGGACGCCATAGCGGCGAGAATTCGGCGGCTCGAGGCTGCGGGGGGGGCCGGCAAGATCTCAGGCGCGGGAACGCTTTCCCAAAACGGCGCCGGGGCTCTTCTGGTCTGGCCTTCGCCGGGGAGCACCAGCCGGCGTGATGGCGCCGATTTGAAGGATCTGCTTTCGAGGTACCAGAGTTTCGGCGGTGGGGACCGGACCATGATTGGCGCCCCGGGGCTCTCCATCGAGGACCGCAGATGAGCTCCAAAGCCACCGTCGCCGCGCCCTCGAACATAGCCTTTGTCAAGTACTGGGGAACAAGAGACGAAGCACGAACGATTCCCTACAACCCCTCGATCTCGATGACCCTGACCCACTGCGTTTCCACGTGCACGGTCGAATACCGGGCGGAGGGTTACGACGCCGATGAGGTCCTTTTGCGGAACGAAAGCGGGAGTTTTGGGGCTGCCCCGGAAGACTTCGCGCGTGGTGTGTTCCGCCATTTGGCCCGCCTCAAGGAATGGGCCGGCGTAAAAGGCTCCTTTCGGGTCGCGACCCAGAACAGCTTCCCGACCGGCGCTGGTATGGCTTCGTCGGCTTCAGGGTTTGCCGCGCTGGCGCTGGCGACGGCAGCGGCTCTCGGTCGGCAGGTGGACGGCGCCGAAGCCAGCCGGCTCGCCATCCTCTCGGGCTCCGGATCGGCCGCCCGCTCGGTTCTGGGTGGATATGTGGAGTGGCCCCCGCCAAACGATACCGCCGCGTGGCAGATCGCCCCGCCGGAGCACTGGGATCTGCGTGACGTAGTGGCGGTGGTGGACTCCTCGCCAAAAGAGATCTCTTCGCGAGAGGGGCACCGGAGAGCTCCGACGAGTCCGTACTGGGATCGCCGTCTAGAGGCGCTTCCCGAGCGGTTGGAGAGCGTGCGTCGAGCTCTGGCCGAACGGGAATTCGATGCTCTTGGCGCGGTCCTCGAGGAAGAAGCGGTCGATCTTCACCTGATCGCGATGTCGTCGCGACCACCGATCTTCTATTGGACTGCGGGCACCCTGGAGGTCTTGAGACGGGTCCGCGAGTTGCGCGAAGAGGGAGTTGCCGCCTATGCCACCATCGACGCCGGACCGAACGTACATCTGATCGCGAAGCCGGACGCTGAGCGAAGACTGGTCTCTGCGCTCGAGGACTCGGCGTATGTCCAGTCGGTGATCGTGGACCGGGTAGGTGCGGGCCCCCGGACGCTGACGGAGCACCTGGTCTGATGGACGCAAGGGGTGTGCTGCTGGTCAAGTGGGGCGGCAGCCTGATCACCGACAAGCGCACGCCAGGGAGTCCGTGTCCCGAGGTCATCGAGCGGCTTGCCGGAGAGATCGCTGGAATCGCAGCCCAACGGCCGGGTGGCGTGGTCCTGGGCCACGGCAGCGGATCGTTTGGCCATGTGGCGGCGAGTCGCCACGGGACCGCCGAAGGGATCGGCAGGGGAACCGAGCGCCAGGATCAGCTCAAGGGGCTGTGTGAGACGCAGGACCAGGCGGCGCAGCTTCATCGGTTGGTGATGAAAGCCTTAGGTGTCGCGGGTGTCCCGGCGTTCTCGATCGTGGCGAGCAGCGCCATGACGGCGGGCTCCGGAGAAAGTGCTTCGATCCATCTGGATCCCTTGGCGCGAGCACTCGACCTCGGACTCCTGCCGGTGATCTATGGTGACGTTGTGCTGGATCGGGATCGAGGCAGCTCGATCTTTTCGACCGAGAAACTCTTCCTGATTCTCGCCAACGAGCTTCCCGCTCGAGGCCACCGGGTCCAACAGGCGTTTTGGCTCGGGGAGACCGACGGGATTCACGATCGAGAAGGTCGGAGGATTCCGACGATCGAGCGTGGAGAGTCCGGCTCGGCGCTCGACGCCGCCGGCGCGTCCGGTGGTACCGATGTCACCGGAGGGATGCAACACCGGCTGACGATGACGTTGGAGCTCGCAAGCCTGGGTGTGGAGTCTTGGATTCTCGACGGGCGGACGCCCGGTGTTCTCGGCGATGCGGTCGGTGGGAGACTCGACGAGTCCGAGGGGACCCGGGTCGTGGCCGGCGCCTGAGGCCCTGCTAGGATCGCTCGATCGGCGGTGTTGCCGAAACGAGTCGGAGAATGCAGTCTTCAAAGAACCCAGGTGTCCACGATTGGCGCGACTCCGACTCCCGGTTGCAGGAGCTTCTGGTCAAGACCAGCCGGACCTTTGCGCTGGCCATCCCTCAGTTGCCTCAGCCCACGCGGCGCGAGGTGACGATCGCCTACTTGCTTTTCCGTATCGCCGATACACTCGAAGACGCCAGCATTCTGTGGACTCGATCGCAACAGCACGCCGCACTCGATCATTTCGACGATCTCATGCTCGAGCCGTGTCTCGACCGAGCCCGTGAGCTGGCCGCACGCTGGCAAGCCGATCCACCCAGCGAACACCCCGGTTACACGGAGCTGCTGGCCGAGACGCCCTTTGTGATCGAGTCGTTTCTGGGTCTGTCACCCGAGGCGCAGGATTCGATTGCGGGTCACAGCCGCAGGACCGCTCAGCAAATGGCTGACTTTGTGACCAAGACCGCGGGTGGTGTCTTGCGCCTCGAAGATATCGACGATCTGCGCCAGTACTGCTATGCGGTGGCTGGAATCGTTGGCGAGATGCTGACGGATCTTTTTCTTCTTGGGAGCTACGAACTGGCGCCGGTGGCGGACTATCTGAGGGCGAGGGCAGTCGCCTTTGGCGAGGGTTTACAGCTTGTCAACATCCTCAAGGATTCCGATTCGGATGCTGTCGAAGGAAGAAACTATCTCCCCGCCGGTGTGTCGCGCGACGACGTCTTTGCGCTGGCGCGATCCGACCTCGAGGCCGCAACCGAGTACTCGCTTACCCTACAGCAAGCGGGCGGACCCGACGGGGTGGTGGCGTTCACCGCCCTACCCGTGGAGCTGGCCTGGGCGACCCTCGAGAAGGTCGAGCGC
>JAOTZA010000413.1 GCA_029861655.1 Acidobacteriota bacterium
TGACGATCCAGCTTCTTCGAGAGCTCGAACGTCAGGGTCTGAATCTCGGCCTCATGACGGTGTGCGCCGCCGGCGGCGTCGGGTTCTCGATGGTTGTCGAGCGCGAGTAATGAAATGCGGTGACAGGCACCTCATTTCGGCCTCGCCTCGGTAACTCACGAAATGAGGTGCCTGTCACCGCATTTCCCGCATTTCGCGGGCCACAACGACGAGCGTGAAGTCGTCGTTGAGCGCACTGGCGCCGACGTGGCGGTCGAATTCCGAGAGGATGCGCTTGTGTATTTCAGCGGGTGTACCGGGCTCCGAGAGCAGGCGCTCCAATCGGTCAAAGCCAAAGGCGCGACGGCCCTCCGGATCGGTGGCTTCGGGCAGCCCGTCGGTGTAGAGCACCAGCAGATCTCCTTTTCCAAGCCTCACTTGGCCACCTGGAAGCCGCGCTTTGGTGCGCATCCCCAGCGGCAGGGATCCCTCACCGATCTCGATAACCTTGCCGCCGGCACGGCGCAGAAGCGGGAAGGGGTGCCCGGCGCCGACGTATTCTAGTTCTCCGCTCTGCGGCTCGAGGACGCCATAGAACAGCGTCATAAAGGCGCGGCGGTCACCGGTCCTACAGAGCGTGGTGTTGAGGAGGCTGGCCACTTGATGCGGCGTCGGGTCGATCTCGATCGCCGTCTTGAGAGTGGCGTTGGCGATCGCCATCAGGAGACCCGCCGCGATGCCATGACCGCTCGCGTCCCCCACGGTCAGCCCCAGCCGGCCGTCGGGGAGAAGAGTGAAGTCGTGGTAGTCGCCGCCGACCTCGTTGGCGGTCCGGTAGGAGTGGGCAAACGAGTAGCCGGCGACCACGGGAGAACTTTGTGGTAGGAGGTCGTTCTGGAGCTGGCGCGCTACCTCCAGCTCATCGCGGACCCTCACGCGATCCACCAACTCCATCGTCAGAAGAAAGAAGAGCGCGGCGATGCAAAGCAGGAACCAGAGAGTCGGGGCTTTGAGGAGAAAGCTCAGCGGCGCCAAGAAGCTGATGTCGAGATGGACAGTGCCTAGCAGAGCCAGAAGAAAGCTACAGATGGCGAGTGCGAAGAGGAGTCTTCGGGCGGGTGAGAGCCGTGACGAAATGCCACCGAGAACGATCTTGATCTTGGTCCCGAGTGGAACCTTCTTCCCGTCGTCAGGGTGGCCGGTGCTTTGGTCGCGAGCAAGAACGGCATAGGCTTTCTGGGCGTCTCTTTCAAAGAGGCGTTTGACGTCGCGGACGTTGAGGCCCTCGGTGTAATCACGCACAAACGATTGCGCCCTCGTGACGTATCGACGGGGCCGTTTGGTCTTGCGTGGGCGTGCGCTCATGAGTTCTCTTACGGAAAAACACCCGGCAGGGTCACGAATCTACCGCGCACCGATGGTATAAGGATTGCTGTAGCTTTGAGTGTCGCGATGAAAATTCGGATTCTCTTCTCGTCATCGGTCGCATGGCTAGCCATTTTGGCCGCCACCGGGTGTTCGATTCGCGGATTGGCCGTCAATGCCCTGGCGAACTCGCTGGCGGCGAGCGGCGATGTGTTCGCTTCGGATGAAGACCCCGAACTGGTTCGCGATGCGTTGCCGTTCGCCCTCAAGACCATGGAAACGCTCCTGGCCGAGAAGCCTGACCACCCGGGGTTGTTGCTGGGCGCCTGCCAGGGTTTTACCCAGTACGGCTATGCCTTTGTGGAGCCGGAGGGCGTCGAGCTCGAATACGTCGACTACGCGAGGGCTACAGAGGCCTTCGACCGGGCTCTCAAACTCTATCTTCGCGCCCGTGAGTATTGCTGGCGGGCACTCGAGATCGCCTCCCCCGGGGTGATTGGTCGGCTTCAGCAAGACGCCACCGAACCGCTGTCGGAGTTCGGGCGCGAACATCTTTCGCTGCTCTTCTGGGGCGGGGCGTCGTGGGGAGCCGCGCTGTCGCTGGGGCAGGACCGGCCCGAGATCGCGGTGGACTTCCCGGCAGTCCGGTCCCTCCTGAGCCGAGTACTCGAGCTGGATGAGAGCTTTGATGATGGTGCTATCCACGAGGTGCTGATTTCGATTGAGGCGCTTCCGGAATCGATGGGGGGTTCACGCGAGCGCGCCCGGCGGCACTTTGCGCGAGCGGTCGAGCTCGGTGGGGGACGCAAAGCGGCGCCGTATGTGGCGCTGGCTTCCGCACTGTCCGTCCCGGAGCAGAACCGAGGCGAATTTGTAGAGCTTTTGGAGACGGCGCTTGCAATCGACGTCGACCGCGAACCGGGCGAGCGGCTGGCAAACCTCATCGCCCAGCGCCGAGCGCGCTGGCTTCTCGAACAAGTAGATGAACTGTTCCTGGAGTAGCAGCCCTGCTAAGGAGAGCGCGAGAATGAGTGGAAGAAACAGAGCATGGATCGCCGCCGTCGCGATCGTCACGATTGGGGTTCTGGCGGGTTCTCAGGTTGGTGCCGCGGGCACGACGATCCGGTTGGCGACCTTGATCCCGGATGGTTCGATCTGGGACAAGGCTCTGAAGCAAATGGGAGACAGCTGGCGCAAAGCGTCCGAGGGGCGGGTCTCGCTTCGCGTTTACCCCGGGACC
>JAOTZA010000414.1 GCA_029861655.1 Acidobacteriota bacterium
GATCGCCTGAGCATGCCCGCCAAAGCGGTCCAGACGGTCTCGCCAGTCCGCCAAGAAGCCGTGCAGGTGGATGCCCTCGACGCTGCGCCCCGAACCGGTCGCCAAACCGCCCTCCTCCGCCAGAAGGATCGTCGGACGGTGGTAGCGACGAGCGATGCGTCCGGCGGCGATCCCGACCACCCCGCGGTGCCACTCTGTACTCGCAGCGACAAGGATCGCCGGCAGCTCGGGCAGGTCCTCGACCCAGGTCTGGGCCTCCTCGACAACCTTGAGCTCCGCCTGCCGCCGCTCGGCGTTCCAGGCGTCCAGCTGAGCGGCAATCTCCGCAGCGCGGGTGAAATCGCGCTCGAGTAGGAGATCCAGCGCCACGTGAGCAGAATCCATCCGACCGGCGGCGTTGATCCGCGGTCCCAGGCGAAAACCCACATCGGAGGCGTCGAGAGGCAATCGCACTCCCGCCACATCCATCAAAGAGGTGAGACCTGGCGCTTTTGTGGATGCGAGAGCCTCGAGCCCGACACGCGCGATAACGCGGTTCTCACCTTCGAGCGGCACCATGTCGGCGATCGTCCCCAGGCAACTGACTCGTAGCAGCAGCTCGGGAGCCACCGGGCGTCCCGCTCGCGACGCCAAGGCGCTAGCCAGCTTGAAAGCAAGTCCCGATCCGGAGAGATGGCGAAACGGGTAACCGGAGCTTTCCTGGTGTGGGTTGATCTCGATTACGCGCCGATCGTGCGGCCGATCGGGTAGGTGGTGGTCGGTCACCACCACGTCGATACCACGGGCGAGCGCCTCCGAAGCCGCCTCGATCGACGTCGAGCCGCAATCGGCGGTCACGATGACTCCGGCCCCCAATTCGGCGGCACGCTCGACCTGCACTTTTTGAAAACCATACCCATCGTGGACGCGATGCGGCAGGATCGGCTCGCTCTGGATCCCGCACGCGCCAAAGACCGCTACCAGAATCGCGGTGGCCGAGACTCCATCGACATCGTAGTCGCCGACAATCACCACACGTTCGCCGCCATCGCGAGCGCGGAGCAGTCGATCGACCGCGGCGTCCATGCCGTCCAGCAAGAAGGGGTCGTGAAGATCACCGATGACCGGATCGAGAAAAGCCCGAGCCTCTTCGAGTGTCGTGACACCGCGCCGGGCGAGCAGCGCCGGGAAGAAGCTCAGATGAGGCGCGAAACCCAACGCCTCGACCGTCAGATCGCTTGCCGGCGGTGAGCCCTCGGACCGCACCCACGTCGCCGGCAGACCGGCCGTTGCGACCTCGCTCAACCCCCGAGCGCCCGGAACCCGCGTTTTCGCGGCTTGGCCTGCAACACGCCCAGCGCCCGGAAACGGGTATAGCGGGCTTCAAGAAGCTCGTCGATGTCGCGATCCGCGACCTCCTCCAAGGCGGCCGCCAACCGTTCGCCCACCCGCCGGATCGCCCCCGCCGGGTCAGCATGCGCGCCGCCCGGAGGCTCGGGCACGATCTCGTCTACGACCCCCAGTTCCAGAATGTCGGGGGCCGTCAGCTTGAGGGCTTCGGCGGCCTCGGCGCGCTTTTCCTGGTCCTTCCAGAGAATCGCGGCGCACCCTTCGGGCGAGATCACCGAGTAGGTTGCGTACTCCATCATCATCACGCGGTCGCCCATGCCGATCCCGAGAGCCCCGCCGCTACCGCCTTCTCCGGTGACCATCACAAGGATCGGCGTTCTGAGCGCGGCCATCTCGATGAGATTGCTGGCGATCGCCTCGGCCTGTCCTCGCTCCTCGGCGCCCAACCCCGGGTAGGCGCCGGGTGTATCGACAAACGACACCAGTGGCAGACCGAATCTTTCGGCGAGTTTCATCGTCCGCAGAGCCTTTCGATATCCCTCGGGCCGAGGCTGGCCGAAGTTTCTCCGGATTCGTTCCTTGGTACCCCGCCCCTTCTGATGTCCCACCACCGCGACCGATCGTCCGGCGAAACGGGCAAACCCGGCGACAATTGCAGGATCGTCGGCGAAGGCGCGGTCACCGTGGATCTCCACCCAATCGCTCATCAGCGCTTCGATGTAGTCGAGGGTGTGCGGACGCTCGGAGTGACGAGCCACCTGGGTCTTTTGCCAGCGGCTCAGCCCCTTGTAGATCTCGACGGTGGCCTTCGAGAGACGAACTCTTAGCCGTTCGATCTCCCGGCGCCGGCCGGTTCCCTCCGGAAATTCCTCCAACTCCGCGATCCGGCGCCGAAGATCGACCAGGTCGCTTTCGAAGGGTGCATCGGTGGAGGCCATGGGAACCCAGAACGCTAACACAGGGTGCGGCGCGGGCTCCCCCCGTGGCGGCCTCCAATGTTGACGTAGGTCTGACCCGCCGAACACCCCCGGTCCACAACGGTCGAGACAGAGCTCCACCGCTACAACCAGAAACGTGGCGCCCAACGTATCGGCGTCTCTGCCGGCGCCCGTCTTTGTAGCGGTCGACCTCCGTGTCGACCGAACACCCCCGGTCCACAACGGTCGAGACAGTGCTCGACCGCTACAACCAGAAACGTGGCGCCCAACGTATCGGCGTCTCTGCCGGCGCCCGTCTTTGTAGCGGTCGAC
>JAOTZA010000117.1 GCA_029861655.1 Acidobacteriota bacterium
CGACGTCACCGGAATCCCGGAAGTCGTCCGCAATGGTGACACCGGACTGGAGGTCGCTCAGCAAGACCCGGCGGCGCTGGCCGGCGCTCTGGAGCACCTGTTGGAAGAGCCAAATGAGCGCGTCCGTCTTGCCGAGAACGCACGCCGGTTGATTGAGAATGACTTCGATATCCACACCAACGCCGCTCGCTTGCGGGCCCTTTTTGAGTCAGTGGCCGAGCGTAGGTTGCCTTTGGCCGCCGGGGCGGCCTCGTGAGTTCGCCGCAGAAGTCCTCGAGTAGTCTCGCTGCGGTGGAGGCTCTCCCAGCCTCTCGAGGATCCGCGCTCAGGGTCGGCTACATCGTTGCCGATCGAGGCATACCCGTCTTTGGCCGCAAGGGAGCGTCGATTCACGTCCAGGCCATGGTTGGAGCGCTATCGGAGATCGGGCACGAAGTCGAGATCCTTGCCGCTGTGGTCGGTGACTCAGCGAACACCCTCGAGGCTCGCTGCATCGAGGTACCGGCTCACGACGACAGCTCGCCCAGGCTCGACGGCGACCGATCCGAGCAGCTGGCGAAGGAGCGGAGGTGCTTGACCTTGGGAGAGTCGATGTTCCAATCGATTCTCGACCGCCATCGGGAGCGCGCGTTCGATTTCCTCTACGAGCGGTATTCCCTGTGGAGCGCCGCGGGTGTGCGAGCCGCTCGACGACTCGGCATTCCTTGTGTCGTCGAGGTGAATGCACCGCTGGTCTTCGAGCAGAAGAACTATCGCCGTTTGCAGCTCGAAGCGGAGGCCTACCGGATCGAGCGCGAGGTCTTTCTTGGAGCAGACACGCTCATTGCTGTTTCGGAAGTGGTCAAGAGCTACGCCCTCTCCAGGGGAGCCGTCGAAGAGCGAGTTTTCATCGCACCCAACGGCGTCGATACCGAGCGTTTTCGACCGGAGGTTCCGCCGGTTCAGCTCGCCCCAACCGAAGACCGTTTCGTGATCGGTTTTGTCGGCAGCCTGAAGGATTGGCACGACGTCGGGACACTGCTGGATGCGGTCAAGACACTGGTTCGCGAGGCTCCCGACTACCATCTCTTGATCGTTGGCGACGGTCCGCTGCGCCGCTGGATCGAGGGATACATCCGCGGCGCTGGTCTCGAAGGCCACGTCACAGTCACGGGCTGGGTGTCTTACGAGGACATGCCGGGTTTCGTCAATCGCTTCGATGTTGCCGTGGCGCCCTACGGACGAATGCAGGGCTTCTACTTCTCACCACTCAAGCTCTACGAGTACCTGGCAGCCGGAAGGGCGGTCATCGCCAGTGATGTTGGTCAGGTTGGTGACGTGATCGCCGACGGTGAGAGCGGGGTTCTCGTTACACCCGGCGACGCAGAGGAGCTCGCGGCGGGAATCCGAGAGCTCCGCGCAGACCCCCAGCATCGAGAAGGTCTAGGCCGTGCCGCTCGCGAGTTCGCGCTAGGGCGTACGTGGCTTCGAACCGCCGAGAATGTAGTAGCGCTGGCCTTACCTCAGGACGGCGAAACCTGAAATGTGGAAGCTCCGTCCCAAGCTTCGAGTCACGCCGGCTGCCAAACAGATCCGCATCGGAGCGATCCGTCGTGTCTTCCGCCACTTCGCCCCGCACTTGCGGCCCTATCGCCGCAAGCTCCTGCTGAGCGGGGTCTACCTGCTGGGTGCGACGGTCATGGAGTTGCTGCGACCCTGGCCACTCAAGTTGATCTTCGATTGGGTGCTTGTGCCAAGCGACAAAGAGAGACAGGTGGTGAGCGCCATTCCGTTGATTGGCGACGACCCACGCTTGCTGCTGTCGGCAATCGTCTTGTCGATGCTGATCATCGCTGTTTTCGTCGGGCTGTTTCGGTTTCGTGAGGAGTTTCTCACCGCAAGCGTCGGGCAAAAGGTCGTCGCGCGGGTTCGGTACGACCTCTACTGCCATCTGCAGAGGCTCTCTCATTCCTTTCATGACAACAGTAGCCTGGGCGATCTCCTGGCCCGGCTTACCGGTGACATTCGTAGGATGCGCGACCTCATGGTCACTTCGGTGATCTATTTGGCCGATCGATCCTTGGTCATCACCGGAATGATCATCGTCATGCTGCTGATGGACTGGCGACTGACCTTGGTGGCCTTGATCATCGTCCCGCTCTTGGCGCTCACGATCACCCGTTTTACTCGGGAGATCAAAGTCGCAAGTCGGCGACAACGGCGCAAGGAAAGCAAAATCACCAACGTTTTGACCGAGAAGCTGTCCTCGATCAAGGTGGTTCAGGCGTTCGCCCGCGAAGCCTACGAAGAGGAGCGCTTTGCACAGGGCAACAAGAGCAGCACGAAGGCCAGCCTGAGAACCAAGAAGCTCGAAGGCCAACTCAACCGGACTGTTCAGATCGTGCTGGCCGCCGGCACCGGAGCCGTCGCCTGGTTTGGAGTGAGCCGCGTTCAGGTGGGGGCTCTTTCACCCGGCGATCTATTGGTTTTTACCGCGTACCTCGCAGCACTCTACAAGCCGATCCGTCGGCTGGCGTCGCTCACGAGTCGGATCGCGAAAGCAACTGTAAGCGGCGAGCGCATCGTTTCGATTCTGGAGATCGAGCCGGAAGTCAAAGACGCTCCAGACGCGATCGAGGCACCTAGGTTTCGCGGCGACATTGTCTTCGACGCGGTTCACTTCGCGCACACTCCGGACCTCCCCGTGCTGTGCGGTGTAAGCTTTTCTATTCCCGCCGGCAAGACCGTCGCGCTTGTCGGTGAAAGCGGGTCCGGCAAGTCGACGCTGGCCGACTTGCTGTTGCGCTTCTACGACCCTTCGAGCGGTGCTATTCGGGTGGACGGTACCGACATCCGGCGCCTCACGCAAGACTCGTTGCGCCGCCAGATCGGCGTCGTGTTGCAGGACTCGGTTCTCTTTGACGTCAGTATCCGAGACAACATTGCCTACGGTGATCTCGACGCCAGCGAGAGCCGAATCATCGCCGCAGCCCGGGACGCTGACATTCATGATTTTGTGAGCACCCTCCCGGACGGGTACGAAACCCTCGTCGGTGAGCGCGGAGCGAACCTGTCCGGCGGCCAAAGACAGCGAATTGCGATTGCCCGAGCCTTGGTCAAGAACGCGCCGATCCTGATCCTCGACGAGCCCATGTCGCATCTGGACGCGAAAACCGAGGCCAAGATCGAGCTGGCCATGGAGCGGTTGATGGCGGGCCGGACCTGTCTCTATGTGACCCACGATCTGCGCGCGGCGGCCTATGCCGACGTCGTGTTGGCTCTCCGCGACGGCCGACTTCATCAGGAGTCGGAGTGGCGAGGCCTGACCGAGGAACGATTGGCGTCGCTCTACAGCGGCGCGGCGCCCGATACCACGATTGTCCACGGAAAGGGTTAAGTTGGTTTGACTGTTTTTTCGATCGGTAGAGCTCATTTTGGTGAAACCGGTGTCGCCGGGGAAGCACCGGAATCCGGAATGCGAGCCAGTCTGATTGCGCGGTTGAGACCGGTGCTGCAACCCGGATTCCTTCTCGAGGCGCTTCGAACCGACTGGGTGTACGGTGCCGAGCACGGCCTCGACGTGCTCGAGTGCCACCTTCTTCGGTTGCTTCCGCGTGGTGAAGAGGGCTTTGTGCTGGAGTACCGAGTCGAGCTCGGTGACGGGGCGGGGCGTACGTCGCAACGCCAGCTCTTGGTCGAGATCTGCTCCGGAGACGCGCGCCAACGGTATGAGGCGCTCCTGGTCAGTTTGAGCAAGCCACGACGTAGGCAACTGTCATGGAAGGCCCCCACCGGCGCGGTCGACTATCTAGGCAGCCTGGGATTGGTCGTACGCCTGCCGGGCTTCGACGAGCGGCTACCGGGTCTCAAACTGCTCCACCGACCGAGACTGCTGAGGCCGATACTCGCGGCCGACGTCTTGAGGGCGAACGAGAGTGCCGGCAAAGTCCGGGCCCAGATTCTCGGCCACCGTCTCGGCAAACGCTGCACGGTCCGCTTTGCGTTCAAAGTCTCTCAAGACGGCTCGTCTGGGCGTGTCCGAAGATCGGTTATCGGCAAGTTCTACAAGAAGAGGTCGCTGCTGGCTGTGCAAACAGCTGTGACGATGGCTTGGCTTCGAGAAAACGGTTTCCACGCGTCTTCTCCCATTCGCGTTCCCAACCACTTTCGAGTCTCCCGCGATTGGCAAACGCAGATCATGGAAGATGTACCCGGAAGCGCCCTGTGCGAGTTAAGCGCTGGCGAATACCGCAATGGGGCCGGGCTGGCGGGTGAGGCGCTCGCCAAGCTCCATACCTGCCCGGTTCGGGTGTCTGGTTGCCATTCGGTCGACGATGAGCTCGCTGTCGTCACCCGTTGGGTGAAGTTGGTCGGTGAGCTCGGTAGCGACCTGGCGCCGGCCGCGGACCGCGCACGTCGAAGAGTCGTCAGCGCTCTCGAGCTGTGCCGAACCGCGACCCGCCGGCTAGTGCACCGCGACTTCTATGATCGCCAGGTTCTTATCGACGGGCAGCGTGTCGCGGTAATCGATTTTGACACGCTGTGTCATGCAGATCCGGCCATTGACGTGGGCAATTTTCTGGCCCATCTCGAGCTTGCACGAGCCCGCGGCGAATGCCGCGCCTCGGGGGCCGACGAGGCCTTCTTGGCCGGCTATGGCGCTGAGCGGGCGGCAGGTATGGGCGCGAGAATCGAGGCATATTCGAAGTCCGCGCTGCTGCGCCTCGCTTGCATGGTCTCGTTCGAGGCGCCGCCCGGCGTGGCCGAAACCCTCCTGGAGCGGATCGAATGATCTCGGAAACGCTACCGTTGGATCCAGCCCTGCCGTCCCTCCAGGCTGCTTGGGATCCCGAGAGAATGACGCCGGTCTTTCGTAGCGGCTTGCGTTGTCTAGGTTCGCGTGCGGTCGAGATCGTTGGTTCGCGGATCGAGCGGTTTCGCTATCGCCGAGGCGAACGCGCCATCTTGCTCTATTCGTTATCGGTACGTCATCTGTCGGGAGGTCCTGTAACCGAACAATGGTTAACGGGATCGCTGTATCCGGGCAACCGTGCACGCCGCTTGTTTCAGAGGATGCGACGAGAATATGCGGGCAGGGAGCCTGGGGAGGAGTCATTCTTCGGCCCGATCCACCACATCCCGAGCCTGGAGATGGTCTTACAGGCCTACCCGTTCGACCGCTACCTGCCCGCGTTGCCGGCCTTGGTTTCGGACCCCTGGGCTGCGATGGAGCAAGTCGGGGCTGGCGGCTGGCGCCCGGAAGAAGCGAGGGTCTCGCTGCTGCGATACCGACCGTTTCAGGGTGCAGCCCTGTGTTGTGACTTCGCCGGTCGCCGTCCCGGCCGCAGGCGCCTCCAATCGAGGCGACTCCACGCCAAGCTCTACCGCCGCGACGAGGGCGCCAGGACCTGCCGACTCATCGAGCGGATCCGCTCGTCGAATTCCGAGCATCGGGCTTTCTCTACCCCCGCTGCCGTCGGCTATCTTCGCGATCTGCGGTTGCTCATAGTCAAAGCTGCTCCCGGCCCTTCTCTCAAGCAGTCACTTGAGGAGAACCCCGCGCCTTCGCATATTGCCGAGCTGGCTACGAACGCGGCCGAAGGACTCTCTGCGTTGCACCGCAGTCGACTGTCGACGTCAAGGCGATGGCGGCGAAGCGACAGCCTCGAACGAGCCAGAGTCGCCGGTATCTTCATTAAGACGGCCTGCCCCAAGCTGGCGCAGAGCGTGGACAACGTCGTCGAGGCGTTGACCGAGCGCATCGAGGACTGCGCACTCAGACCAGCGCATCTGGATCTCAAGCCGGACCACCTCTTCGTCACCGGAAGTCGGACGCACTTCATCGATCTGGACACGTTCGCCATGGCGGATCCGGTCCTCGATATGGCCAACCTCTTCGCTCGCCTCGAATCTCTCTCCGAGAAGCCGGATTCGGGGGTCGACCCGAGTGGGTGCAAAGCGGCAGCCGAGGTCTTCCGAAGCGAGTACTTCGCTCGGGTGCCAACCGGTTGGGGCAAGAGGTTTTTTGTTGACTATTCCCTGGCTCTGCTCGATCTTGCCTGTTCTCCGCTGCGGCATCGAGAGCCCAACTGGGCACAGAAAACCATGCGGACACTGGAAAAGGCCGCCACAGCCGTCGGGCGGGCGGTCAAGCCTCGAAGTCGAATTGCGGTGTCATTCGGAGGTGCGCTGTGACAATTCCCTTTGAAGTGCCGGCCGAGAACACGACCGACGTCGCGGTGCCTTCGAGATCCACGCAAGTGGGCTCCAACCCCTACGTGTTCGTCGTCGGCAGCCCACGCTCGGGGACGACGCTTCTCAAGCGGCTTCTAGACGCCCATCCGCTTCTCGCCGTCACACGGGAGACCCACTGGATTCCCCGGTTCTTCGAGCGCAGAGTCGGTCTGACAGCCGACGGCAGGGTGACGCCTGCGCTGGTCGAAAGGCTCTTCGAGCACCGTCGGTTCAGCCACCTGAAGCTCGAGCCTCGCCAGGTCGAAGAAGCCGCAATTGCTTTCGAAGACCGACCGTATTCGGAGTTCGTCTCCTACTTGTTCGAGCTTCTTGCCAAGCGCGCCGGCAAGCCTTTTGTCGGCGATAAGACGCCACCCTATGTTCGCAAGATCGACGTTCTGAGCAATCTATGGCCGCAAGCGCGCTTCGTTCACCTAGTTCGCGACGGCCGCGATGTTTGTCTGTCGATGCTCAAGTGGCGTATGGCGCACCGGGCGGCAGGCCGGCGCAAGACGTGGCAGGAAGATCCTGTCTCGACAACCGCCCTCTGGTGGGAGTGGCTTGTGCGGCTGGGTAGAGAGGCGGGGGCCCGATTGCCGCTCTCGCACTACTTCGAACTTCGCTACGAAGACCTGGTCGCCAATCCCGCGCAGCAATGCCTGCAGCTGTGTCGGTTCTTGGATCTACCCTACGCCCACCAAATGCTCGAATACCACAAGGGCAAAACCCGAACCGGTTCCGACCTCTCGGCCAACGGTGCGTGGCTGCCACCGACGCCGGGGCTTCGTGACTGGCGCTCTCAGATGCCTGCCGAAGACCTGCGTCGGTTCGAGGCCGTGGCCGGCCGGCTGCTCGGGGAGCTGGGCTACGAGCGCGGCTTGAACGGTGCCAGCTCAGAGGCAGCGCGGCGTGCCGATCGGATGCGGCGGCAGTTCGACGGAAAACCGCTTCCCCGAAACTGGGAACCATGACGGACCTCCTTTTCGAGCCTCAGGGCTCTCCCGGGGCAGCGTCTGCCCCCGTCAGCAAGGCTCACGCTGCAGTGCCCACAAGCCGCGACGTTCAAAGCCGAGCCGAGGTCGGCGCCAGCGGTTCGCTCATCGCGCGGGCCGTGAGCAAGTGCGAGCGGACACCGGGGTACGAGGACGCAAGTGGCAAGCTCGAGCGCATCGAGGTCAATGGCAACGGCATCGTACTCCTTCATTTGCTTCCTTCCGAAGGCGAGCTCTGGCTGAGTCTTGACGGTGACACCCTGAAAGAGCTGAGGCCGCAACTGGACAGGAGCCTTCCAATCTTGTCGGCACTACAAGATGAGGGTGGCTTCGAACGTCGCGAGATCCTGGCGTACCGGCCCGGCAAGCGTGTGGTCGTGGCCAACTCGGCTGCTGTTATCAAGGGATATCGGCGTCGCCGTTCTGTTGCCGCTGCCAAGAATCATCGACTCGCCGAGGAGGCGTGCGAAGGGTCGGCGACTTTTCGCGTTCCTCGACTTCTCGAGCACAGCCCCGAGACATCGAGTTTGCGCTTCGAGCGAGTGACCGGCGAGCGGTTGGACATCTCTGCGACCGGGTCGGAGAGTTTCTTTGCCGTCGGGTGTCGCTTACGCGCTTTTCAAGAGGAAGGCTCCAAGACCAATGCTGTCAAATCTCTCAACGCCTTCGCCGCTCGGGACGAGCTCTCGGTGCTCGACCGCTGGGCCGAGAAGACCCTCTACGCCACCGGCACGGTCGCCGAAAGCTGGCAGAGCGCTCGTGACGATCTCGGTTCCCGAGTACAGGAGCCTCCGGTTTCGCCCCTCGTGCTGACCCATCGTGACCTGCACGACCGGCAGCTCTCAACGCTCGACGGAGGAGTCTGCCTGCTCGATTTTGACCTGCTGTGCCGGGCCGACTCGGCACTCGACCCGGCCAACCTGCTCGCTCACCTCTCATTGCGCGCCTTGCAACGAGTTGGTGGTGCCGATGAGGCTTCGGCACAACTCTGTGCGCAGGCTCTTCTCGACGGGCTCGACCGCTCCGATGAAACCGGCTTCTGGAAGCGACTTCGGTTCTATCAGGCCACCAGCTTCTTGCGTCTGGCTCTGGTCTACGGGTTCCGTCCGCGATGGGCTGCGATCTGCGGCGACCTGATCGAACTTGGCCGGCGATGTATCGAAGAGATGAGAGAGTTGTCATGAAAGCCATGCGCATGATGTTGGCGGGCGTGGGCTTGGGCCTGGTTCTTTCGACTTCGATCGATGCCGCCGATTTCGAGTCCGAGCCAGGGCAGGTGCAGGTCGGACACTGGCTTGAAGTGCGCGGCCGTTGGACGGGTCAAGAGTTTCTGGTCTCCCGGGCCGAGATCGTCGAGCCCGAGAGAAAGGTGGAGTTGATCGGAACTGCCGTGGCGGCCCCTCCGGATGCTAGCCAGCCGGTCGATTTCGCACTACTGGGGCTGCCGATCCACACCTCCGAGAAGACGGACTGGGAGGGAATCGACCCAAAGTCGATCGTTGGGCGGCGGATTGAGGTCGAAGGTCACTATCGGTCTCGGTCAGAGTTTTCGGCACGCGAGATCAGCCCACGGGGCGGGGACCAGGACCGAGTTTTGGGACCCGTCGACGCCGTCGAGCGGACGAGTGAGGGAATCAAGGTCACGATCATGCGGTACACGATCCTGTTGCCGGAGGGCACCAAGGTCGGACACGACCTACCTCTTGCGCGATTGGCAACCTCTCAGGCGATGGCCGGACCGGCGGTCCGCCCTTCAAAAGGCGAAGAGGATCTCTTCGGCGATGGGTTCCTGATCTCGGACGAACTGCGCTTCGACGCTCAACTCGAGTTTCGCTCTACGACGGAGGAGAATCTCGACCTCGACGACGGCGATCGCGAAGACCGTTCGGACTACAACGGCAGCGTGCGGGCGCGTCTTGAGTGGCAGCCAGGCGAGCACATATCGGTCGTCGGCGAACTGAGAACGGCGCAGCGCTACCGTGACGAAGAGGAGGACGGTACGTCGACGGTCGAGAACACGAGCCTCGGCGAGACCTTCATCCGTTGGCAGGACCTCGGCGGGACCATGATCGAGCTGCAAATCGGACGCCAAGATTTCGACGACCGGCGGGAGTGGCTCTACGACCAGAATCTGGATGGTCTTCGCTTGGTTCTCACGGGGTCGGCGGCTCAGCTGGAGCTTTCGGCGAGCACAAGCCTCTCCGACGCTCGTGAGCGCGATCTCGAGGCCACCAACTACATAACCTATCTTTCGAATCGGAATCCGCGCCGCCATCTAGCCTTCTACGCCATCCATCGTGAATTCGATTTGGCTCTCGACGAGCAAACGACACACGTAGGAGTACGGGCTCTGGGCGAGTGGTTTCCCCAGCAAGAGGGTTGGCTCGAGCTGGCCGTCTTGAGAGGTGAGCT
>JAOTZA010000415.1 GCA_029861655.1 Acidobacteriota bacterium
CCTCCGCCAGCTTCAGCGCCTTAGCCCCCAGCGACAATTAAACCTCGCCACAACGACAATTAAAAATCGCCACGGAATCGGTGAAAGAATGACGCGTCGTTGATCTGCGAGAATGGTAAGCTCGGACCTTTTCGCAGGTCCATGATTACCGAGCAGCAGTATCAACGACTAATGAAGGAGTATCAGAGAAGCGGCGAGGTTGGGCGTGCCGCAATGAAGGCCGGGATGCACCGGCAGACCGCTCGGAGGTATCTGGCGGCGAAAACCGGGCCGAAGGCGCTTGCGCCCAAGCACACGTGGCGTACGCGCCCCGATCCGTTGGAAGCAATCTGGCCGCAAGCAAAGCAATGGCTGGCTGAGAGCCCGGAGGTGGAGGCCAAGGCGCTCTTCGAGCACCTGGCAGCAACGCACCCGGGCCAGGTCGAGGGTCGGGCCCTTCGGACCTTTCAGCGGCGGGTGGCCGAATGGCTGCGGCGTCATGGGCCGCCCAAGGAAGTGTTCTTCGCCCAACGACACGAGCCCGCCGAGTGCCTTCAGACCGACTGGACCCATGCCGGGGAACTGAAAGTGACCATCGGCGGTGAAGTCTTCGCCCATCTGCTATGCCACTCGGTACTGCCTTATTCAAACTGGGAGTGGGCGATTCCCTGTCTTTCCGAATCGAGCCTATCGCTCAAGAGCGGGCTGCAGACCTCGCTATGGCAACTGGGAGGGGTACCTCGGTTTTCCCAGACCGATCAGAGTTCTACCGCCACCCATCAACTCAAACGCTATCATCGGCGACGCGGATTCAACAGCGAGTATCTGGCCTTGTGCGAACACCTGGGGCTGAAGCCGCGCACGATCGCGGTAGGCAATCCCAATCAGAACGGCGATGTCGAGGCCGCCCAAGGTGCCCTGAAGCGCCGTCTAAACAATCAGTTGATCCTGCGGCAAAGCCGCGATTTTGAGTCGGTCGGCGACTATGCCGAGTTTGTCGCCAAAGTCTGTCGCGGAGCCAACGCATTGCGGGTCGCCCGACTGGCCGAGGAAATAGTTCTCTTGCGTCCTCTACCAAGCGGTCGTTACCCGGAGTGCGAGGAATTGACTGTACGGGTCTCGAGTTACTGCACAGCGCGAGTACGGGGGTGTGCTTACTCGGTACCGGCCCGGCTCATCGGCACCTATATCCAGGCCCACCTAAGCGAACAGACCGTACGATTCGTCTACCGAGCCGAAGAGGTTGCCTGCTATGCGCGTTCGACAGGCAAGGCGCCGCGTATCGATTACCGCCACATCATTGACTCATTGGTGCGCAAGCCCGGTGCGTTCTCCCGATATATCTACCGCGAGGAGCTCTTTCCCCGGCCGGTCTTCCGACAGGCCTTCGACCGGCTCAGAGCCGCCGGTGTCGATAGCGCCAACGCCGCCTACCTGCGTCTGCTCAAGTTGGCCGCCGATTACGGGGAGGATCGCGTCGCTGCTTCGCTGGGCGCGCTGATGCGCGCCGGACAACGCCCCGATGCCAAAGAGATCGAGAAGCAACTCGATTCCCCCATACAAAAGCGGTCGGTTCAGATGAGTGCCTTTGAACCCCGGCTCGATGGCTACGACGCACTGATCTCGGAGGTGGTCTCATGAGCGATGCCACTCTGCCATTATTGTTCAGAGCCATGCACCTTCCGACCATCGCCCGCGAGTATCCCTCGGCCCTCGAGCGGGCCGAAGAGGAGAACTGGGGATATGCACGTCTACTCACTCATCTCTTCGAGGCCGAGGCTCACGATCGGCTCCAACGAAAAATCACCCGTCAGCTAAAAAACGCCACCTTGCCTGCGGCCAAATCCCTCGAGTCACTCGACGAGAAAAAGCTCCCGGCAAAGATCCGCCGACAACTGCCCACGCTGCTGGAGGCCGACTTCGTCAAACGAGGCGACAACCTGCTTTGCTTCGGCCTGGCTGGACGCGGAAAGACCCACTTCGTCGCTGCACTGGCTCGTGAATGGATCCGTCGTCATCAACTACCCGTTCTCTTCGTAGCGGCCTTCCGTCTGGTCAATCAACTGCTCATGGCCAAACGTGATCTGAGACTGCCTCAAGCCATCGCACGGCTGCAGCGCTTCGATGCGGTCATCATCGATGACATCGGATACGTCCAACAATCACGCCAGGAAATGGAAGTGCTCTTCCACTTCCTGGCTGAACGCTACGAGAAGAAGTCGGTAGTCATCACCTCCAACCTGGTCTTCTCCCAATGGGATCAGATCTTCAAGGACCCCATGACCACCATGGCCGCCGTAGATCGACTCGTCCATCACGCCACTATCCTCGAGTTCACCGGCGAAAGCCACCGGGCACAGTCAGCCAAGGCGCGAAACCGATCCTGAAGGCGGACATCGCCTCTGACAATACAGGAGCCGGGAGGGAGCCGAGCTCCCTCCCCTGCGCCCCTCCCTTTATTTATTAATAAGTACAACCGCGAAAAGACCGGTGGGGAGCTTCGCTCCCCTACACCCCCTCGGCCCTGCCTATGGCGAGTTTTGGTTGTCGCCGATGGCGAAATCTATTTGTCGTTGACGACCTTCCAGCGT
>JAOTZA010000416.1 GCA_029861655.1 Acidobacteriota bacterium
GAGACCGAAATCGACAAGTTGCGGCGGGAACTGGCGCGCCGTACCAAAGAGTTCTCCGACCAGGAAGAGCGGCTCAAGCAACAGATCATGGACCTGACCAACCGCGAGGTCGAGCATCAGGATCGACTGCGGACCAGCGAGCACTCGCTCAGGACCGCGGCAACCAGAGCCCAGGAGCAGGAGGAACGACTGGCCGAGCAAGAACGCCGCCTGGTGGACGCCGGTTACGAGCAGGAGGGACTGAGTGCCCGCCTCCGCGAGGTCAGCGGAGCGCGTGAGTCGCTGGCGGTCGAACTCGAGGCCCTCGCCGTGACCCGGCACGACGAACAGGCGGCATTGCAGGCGCATCTCGAAGCCGCGACCGCCGGAGAAGCCGACCGGCTGAGACGGATCGAGGAACTCGAGGGCGAGAATGCCGCGGCCCACCGGCGGCTGGAAGATCTCGAGTACCGCGAAACCGAGTTGCGAAAGGACAACGAGGAGCTGCGCGGCGAGTTGGAGCGAGTGCGCCAGGCACTCCGGACGACCACCGAGGACGCAGAGAGGGAAGCCGGATCGCAAGCGGACTGGGCGAGGGAGGTCGAGGCGCGGCAAGCCGAAATCGAAGTTCTGCAGAGCGATCTCGGCCAGTCCCTGGAGGCGGGACGCGATGCCGAGAAGCTTTTGCTGGCCGAGCTCGGGTCCGCGCGAACCGACTACGAAAGGCTGGAAGCCGAACTCCACTCGGCACGATCACGCGGATCCGAGAGCGAAGCCACGGAATCCGTATTGCGGGAGCGACTCGACGCCGCCCTTTCCGAGGTGGAGCGCGAACGCGAGAACAGCGAAAAGACCGAGAACGAACTCCGAACGGAGCTTCTCCGGGCGATCGCTCAGGCCGACAAGATGGCTGCCGACGGCGCAGAACTCGGCGCCGCCGTCCGAGAGTCCGAGTCGGAGCATCATGAGACGGTCCAAGCCCTCGAGGCGGCAAACCGCGGGTTGAACGCCAAGATCGCCCGTCTGGAGGAGGTCGAGCCGCGCGAGCCGCAACCACCCACCGCCGAGCTGCTGCTCGAGCCGGTCGTCCCGATCGTCGAGCCGGACATTCAGCCGGACCGCCCCGATCGGCGCTGGAGCCGCATTGCCGCCGTGGCGCTCCTCGGAGTGGTCGCCGCAGCGGCGGTGTTCCTGTCCCCGATGGGAGAGAGGCTTCGGTCCGCCGTGCCGTCATTTCGGGCAGAGGTGGTTCCGGTGGCAACGCAATCGGTGACGACTGATACGCAACAAGCTGCGCGCCGGGAGCGGCTCGGTGGTTCCGAACCCCAACTCGAAGCGGGAACCGAGCCGGAGATCACCACCGCCCGACGGGAGTCAGCCAAGGAGGCGATCGCAATCGCGGAAACCGCGGTGCTCGAGCCAGGACCCGAGATCTCGGTCGGATTGGAGGACGAACCCATCGGTGAACCCGCCGTTGTCGTCGGCCACTGGGCAAGAGCCTGGTCCGAGCAAAGAGTCGAAGACTACCTCGGTTTCTACACCGCCGACTTCGTGCCGGCCAATGGAATGAGCCGATCCGAGTGGGAGGCCTACCGGCGAGATCGACTGACCGCTCCTCGGAGTATCTCGGTGAGCCTGGATGAGATCCGACAGGAAACGGTTGGCGAGGATCGCGTCGAAGTCGTCTTCGCCCAGAGTTACAACGCCGATTCCTACAGCGACCGGGTCCGAAAAACCTTGCTCCTGGCGCTTGAGACCGACGGTTGGCGGATCGCCGGCGAGACGGCGGAGCCGATCCCGTAATAGCTACCGGAAACTCCGCCCTTGGTAGTCTCATCGGCAGCGGTCCGAGATTCGAGACTCGGCTACACGGGGTTTTGTGCGATCTGGGAACACAGCGGTCATCCTTCTGGTTTGCTCGCTCCTAGCCGGGAGCACTTGGGCGTCTTTCGGTTCTCCCCTCGCCGGTAGACCTCTCGTCGAGGTGTTGCTGGAACTCCGCTCGAGCGGGCTGAAGATCGTCTTCACCAGTAACGTCGTCCGGCAGACGATGGTGGTCGAAACCGAGCCGGTTGCCACCGAGCCGTGGCGGATCCTCGATGAAATCCTGACACCGCACGGTCTCGAAGCGCGCAACGGGCCGGGTGGCACCATCGTCATCGTGCCAGGGGCAAGCGGCGAGAGCGAGCAAGACCTTCACTCGGTCCGTGGCTTCATCGGGTCGAAACCCGATGCTGCGCCGGTCGCCGGCGCCGTGATCCGTGTTGTCGGGTTGACCACCGAAGTGGTGAGCGACGAGAACGGCAGGTTCACTTTGCCCCACTCGGGAGATGAACCGCTCACCCTCGAAGTGAGGCTCAAGGGTTTCGTCGTCGAGAGGTTCTCGGAGATCGTCCTCTCCCCCGGCCCGCCTACCGAGGTGACGGTCCTGCTTGACCCGGCACCGATTCTGGAAGAGGAAGTGGTTGTCACCCCAAGCCGTGTCTCGCTGCTCCGCGACACCCCGCTGGCACGTCTGAACCTGAACCGGCAGGAGATCCTCTCCCTGCCCCACCTAGGCGGAGACTTGTTCCGCGCCC
>JAOTZA010000417.1 GCA_029861655.1 Acidobacteriota bacterium
GGCCGCAACCTAAAGTAGATCCGCCAGACGTCTTCGAGAAACATCGCCACGACCAGCCGGGCGAGCGACCGGTAGCCGTTGTCCATCGCCATCGAGGCGCCGGCTTCTGAAGCCGCAAGCTGCCGGATCCGGTTGATTGCCGACGAGGCGCCGAAGTAGCCGATGATCAGATCGGCCAGATCCTCCCCCACCACCTGGGAGTTCTTGAGGTCCTGACCGAAACGCGAGATCGCCTCGTGCAGAAGCCGAACCGTCAGCCGGCGAGCGATGTCGAGCGACTCCATCTCCCACTCGAGATGAGCGGGAGCCGCGGCGGCCGGGGCCGGGTCGAGCCACGTCTTTGCCACATCGCGTAGTGGTAGCTCCTCCATCAGCGCCTTCTTCAGGTAATAGCCGTAGATCACCATCCGGTTGATCTCGTTGGTGCCCTCGAAGATGCGATCGATGCGGGTATTGCGGGAGGCGGCGGCCATCGGATACTCCTCCGAGAAACCGTTGCCGCCGTAGATCTGGATGCCGTGATCCGCGAGCTGGAACATCGACTCCGAGCCCAGGATCTTCGAGATCGAAGCCTCGATCGCGTACTCCTCCAAGGCGTCCATAGCTCGCTGGTTGTACTTCGGATCTTCCGGATCGAGCTCCGCGATGCGCCGGTCGATGAGACCCACGGTCCGGTAAATGACGCTGTCCAGGGTGTAGGTGCGGACGACCATCTCGGCCAGCTTCTTGCGGTTGGCCTCGAAAAACGCGATCGGCTGGCCGAACTGCCGGCGGTCGAGCGCGTACCGGGTCGTTGCGTCGGTCGCCCACTTGCATCCGCCGAGATCGGCGGCACCCAGCTTGAACCGGCCGATGTTGAGAATGTTCAAGGCGATCGCGGCGCCGTCGCCGGGCTTACCAAGCAGGTTGGCGACCGGCACCTTGACGTTCTCGAGAAACAGGCTGACCGTTGACGAGCCCCTGATACCGAGCTTCTTCTCCTCGGGCCCGATGGTCAGCCCGTCACTTCCACGCTCCACCAGAAACGCGCTCATCAGCTTGCCATCGATCTTGGCGAAGACCGTGTAGAGATCCGCCCAACCGCCGTTGGTCACATAGATCTTGGAGCCGTTGAGGATGTACTCGGTGCCGTCTTCCGAGAGCCGAGCCGTTGCCCCCAGGCTCAAAGCATCCGAGCCCGCCTCCGCTTCACTCAACGAATACGCGCTCAAGGACTCGACCGATGCCAGCTTCGGCAGGTACCTCTGCTTCTGCTCCTCGTTACCAAAGAAGACGACCGGCAGCGTTCCGATTCCGGTGTGAGCCGAAAACGTAACGACCCAGGACGCGGCGCCGGCGGTCGTCAGCGCCTCCACCACCAAGGCCGAGGTCGTCTTGTCCAGACCCATACCGCCGTAGCGCTCCGGAATATCGACTCCGGCCAGTCCCAGCTCACCCACCTCGCGCAAGAGCTCGCGGGTGAGCTTTTCGTTATGGGCCGCCAGTTCGTCGCGCTGCGGTGCGATCCTTTCGGTCGCGAAGTCGCGCACCATGCGCTCGATCTCAACCTGCTCCTCGGAGAACCTCTCGCGACAGAACACCTCGCCCTCAACCGGCGTCAGGAGGAAGGCGCCTCCGTCGTCCAACTTCTGCTTTCCTGCCGGTTTCTGGTCGACTCGCGATTCGCCGGGTCGCACCTCAGCCACGGCTGAACCGGGTCGCTTTGCCTCGGTCAACACCATTGGAAACCTCCTTTTGGAACTGGAGTGGTTGGGTCGGGACGGTTGGCGGAACCGGCCCTGCCGCTCCGCGGCATGATTGTATCACAAGATGCCGCGTCGCGGCAGGACCATGCCGCAGAACGGCAGCGTAGAACGACCAGGGCTCTACCGGCCAGCCGTACGCTCTGCCCGACTCATTTGCGCCCGGCCTCCCTCTCGATCTTGGCGCGGTACCGTCGCCCCCTCGGCGTTTCCTCGTCGTGGCGCTCGCGGCGGTCCTCACCCCTGACTCTTGGGGGCTCCCGTCGGCGCCAGCTCCATACCTCGGCACCTGCAAACAAGGACAGGATCCAGAAGAGAGGCAGCGTGTAGCGAACCATGTACGCGACAACGTAGTAGACAAGCGGGAAAGTGAACAGAGGTATCAACATCGCCGCCCTCTCGGGAACGGATTGCCGTGGCAACACCCGCCGCATACCCAACACGGCAAGAGCCAGCACCAAGGTGATCCTGAGAGCCTCGAGCGGACGGTGAAGCGGGCCGAACCAGAAGTGGATGACTCGAGAGATCGTCAACCGCAAGAAAGCGATCGGATTCGCCTGGATCCACGCCACGGCTTCTTCTCGCGCCTGCCGCATGTAAGGCACCTCGCCGATCTCTTGCACCCGACGTGCCTCCTCGACGTGGGTTCTCGGGTGACGATGTTCGTTCCGCGCATCCATGACCTCCATCGCACCAAAGGCTCCCGGGTGGTTCCCCATACGGAGCTCGAGCCCGAAATTGCTGCGGACGAAGAACACACCATCTAGAGCTCGATAGTTGCGCCATGCCCACGGAGTGCAGGCGAGTGCT
>JAOTZA010000418.1 GCA_029861655.1 Acidobacteriota bacterium
AGTACCGGGAGCGCGGCCGACGGGATGCCCGGGACGACCGAGGATTCGGCGGTGACCGCCTTTGCAGGCCTGGTCGTGCCGGTTGCAGAGGGACTGGAGCTGCTGGCCAACCTGGGGACAGGCCTTCGGTTCCCCTCGCTTTCAGAGCGTTTTTTCAGTGGCACCACGGGGCGCGGCGAGGTGGAGGCCAACGCCAACCTCGAGCCGGAGGCATCACTTAACGCAGATCTCGGGCTACGCTGGTTCGGTGAGCGCGTGTTTCTGACCGGGTTTGTCTTCAGCAATCGGATCGACGACTACATCGAGAGGATCGAGATCGAGCCCGACGTGCTGACGTTCCGCAACCTGACCTCGGGCAAGATCGAGGGCCTTGAGATCGAGGGCGCCATCCAGGGAAGCGGTGGCTGGTCGTTTTCGCTCGGTGGTCAGGCGATCGAAGGCAGGAGTGACGGGGAGGAGCCTCTAGCCGATATCCCGGCGGATGCGGTTTTTTTAGGCGCCGTGTGGAGTCGCGGCCGTTGGAGCTGGTCCGACCGGTGGGAGCATCGTTTCGAGAAGGACGACCCCGGCAGCGGCGAAAAAGTAATCGTGGGCGCCGACCTCGTCAGCTTTGACCTCTCCTATGAGATCCGAGAAGGACTCGTGTTGAGCTTGCGCGGCCGCAATGTGATGGACGAGGAGTATTTCAACTCCGCCGATCGCAAGGTGCCGATGACGGCCGGTCGTTCGCTGGCCTTGGGTGTGGCCTGGGAACGTCGATAACCGTGGCCCTGTCGAGATGTTCTTCTTTTTCATGGTTTGAGCTCCTTCGCCCACCCGGCGGTGGCGTCGGCCAGAGCGTCCAGTACCTCGTCGTGAGTACGCCCGGACCGTCGCAGAACTTTGAACGAATGATCGGCGTCTTGCTCGAGGTGGAGCTTCGCGCCGGTGCCCAGGTTTTTCACGACTGGCAGTAACAGATCGAGCTCGGCCAGCCGGTCTCGGTCGCCCTGGAGAAACAGCATCGGGACGTCGACGGCCGAGAGGTGTTCGGCCCTTTCAAGACTCGGCTTGCGTGCTGGATGGAGCGGAAACCCGAGAAACACCAGACCCCGGACGTCCTCGAGCGCCTCGCGGGCAGCTGCCATCGAGGTCATCCGTCCACCCATTGATTTGCCGCCGGCCAGAAGAGGCAGGCCCGGAACCGCCTCCCGCGCGCGCGCGACCGCCGAGCGCACCGTGTTCAGCAGGATCGGCGTCGGGTCGGGTCGTCTCCTACCAGCCTCGGTGTAGGGAAACTGGTAGCGAAAGGTGGCGATCTGCCGCTCGGCGAGTCGGGCGCAGATCGCTTCCATGAACTCATGGCGCATACCGGCCCCGGCCCCGTGGGCGAGAACCAGCAACCATCGAGCGGCCGCCGGCTTCATCAGGATGCCGGTGACCTCGCCACTGCTTCTGGTTGCGAGGAATCGCACCTCCTCGACGAGTCGTAGCATGGCCATCGATTAGATCTCGGCGAGAAAGACGACCCGGTCGATACCCGGTCCGGCGTAGTCTTCGACTGTTTCCATGGACATGCCGCGCGCTTGGTGGAAATCGATCGAGAGCTTGTTCTCCGGCGCCACGGTGGCCTTTAGCCGGATGCAGCCACGCTCGCTCGCCAGGGTGATGAAGTGATCGTAGAGTCGACTGGCGAGATGCTCTCTGCGGTGTCGGCGGTTGACGGCCACCATGTGCACATAGCCCGTCGGCGAAGCGGTGGCGATGAAGCCAAGAAGATATGCGGCGATCGATTTGCCGTCGCGAATGACAAAAGCGGTGTCACCCAGTTCGTTGACAAAGATCGGGTGATGCCTCGAACGGGTGGCGTCGTTGTTCCAGAACTCTCCGAAGTGATTCAGGATCCAGTCGAAGTCGGCCTTGGTACAGCGCTCGATGTCCACGGCAGGATGATATCGACTAGAGATCCGCAGAGGAGAGGATTTTCGCCATCTCGAGCCCCAGCCGAGCCGCCTCGTCGAGCGCTCGGCCATCGAGGTTATCGGCCACATCGCCGGCCGAATGAACCGCAAAGGTGGCGCGGCCCAGCGAACCCGAGGCGATAGTCAGACAGTCGATACCGCGGTGGGCAAAGGGAATGGCGTCGACACCCATTGCCGGCGGCAGGAAGACTCCGCGTACAGGGATTCCGAGCCGCTTTGCGGCGGTGCGAGCCACCTGCGAGAGTCGCGCCGAGAATCGCCGCCCGAAGCCGAAGCGTTCGAGCAGGGCGATGCGACCGGGAATGCCGGCGCCATCGAAGTTGAGGGCGTAGACCGGTCGCCTGCCCAGGTCTCCCGAGTGCTCGTCGAGCCAGCGCATCACGCCGACCATGTGGTCCTCTTCCGCCCCGGGCGAAAGAAAGATCAGATCCACGTCGTCGCGAAGAATCGATGGCAGGTGCCGCGCCAGTTCGAGCACGATCGCCACCGAACCGGCGTTGTCCACGCCACCGGGCGAACGGTTGCCGCTACGGAGGGTAGAGAGAATCAGCAGGGCGAGTGCTGCTGCGAAACCACACGCGGTCGAAAG
>JAOTZA010000118.1 GCA_029861655.1 Acidobacteriota bacterium
CAGGCGGCGGGCGCGGGCAGCAGTACCGCCAGCGCCACCAACAGTGGGAGGATTCGGGGCATCTTCATTCTGTTCTTGCTTCCCCGGCTCAACCTCCGATTCCTCGTCGGCCGAACCGAATCCGACCAACTCTGCCAACCTGAACTCTTCTTGGAGGTCACCGCGAAGACGTAGCTCCAGCGCTTCTCGACGCGCGAGCCGCCGCATTCGGGACGGGGCACCTCGTCGGCCGCGCGTTCTCTGAGCGGCCGGAGGCGCTCGAACTCCTGCTTGCGGTCGAGACAGCGGTACTCGTAGACGGGCATCTGGCACCTCCTGCCTGCCCCCCGCCCACCTCGATCCTTCTCCGCGTGCTGGGCCGGAGCAACACCCGGAGGGGTGGGAAGCGACGGAGGCGGCCCACGAACGGACCCGGGAGCCGGTAGAGTCGCAATCGGTTTCGGGGACCGTTTAGGCGTGAATCTACCCGCCAAATGGGGACCGTTTATGCGTGCAAAGGGAGACCGTTTATGCGTGGAAAACGCCCCTTTTCCTCAGGCCTTTTCACGGCTCGAGTCGCTTCCTGACATGGCTGCGTGAGGGCTTGAGCTTGAGACCTCCGCGGACCTGTTCCACCCGGGCCGAGGGATAGAGCACCAGGACCTGGCGCATGGCTCGCAAGAATTTCCGCTTGAAGTCCTTACGATCCTGATACCCAGCTCCGAACTGCGCCGCGAGTGCCGGCCACGGCACTCGGGTCGGCTTCCTTAGGTAGCTGTTGCGGTAGGTGAGCCAGCAGTAGAGATCGAGCGCCATGGAGCTCCGGAGCACCTTCAAGACACGAAGGTCCACCGGAACCGGCCTCTGGCACACGGCCTCGAAGAAGCCGGGACTCAAACGGATCTCGGAGTGCCAGGAGACCGTCTGTTGAGGTCGAGCCGGGTTCCACCAGAGGTGGGTTTCGCTCGTGACCCGGTAGCCGGCGTCGTACCATTCACCTTCCGAGCTCTGATCCCACGTGAAGGCGATCGTCGCGCCAAAGAGGCGCTGCATCTGATCACGGAGCCGCCCGATCGGTCCGTACCGGCCGCCGTGCGCAAGCAGCCCGAGATCGGCCATGAACGCGGTGAGCGAAGGTCCGAGCCTCAGGACCGGCTCACGGGTTCGCACGGCCTCGGTCGTAACCCACGCCATCAAGAGCCGCGGGTAGCGACCGTAGGGCAACCCGAGGAGCGGGTGTGCGGCAACCGAGACCTTGAGTGAGCCGTTGGTGCGAACGAAGTAGAGCGAATCGCGCCGACTGTGCGGCAGTGTCGTCTGGACGAGCAAGCGGGCCATGAAGCCGAGAGCGCCCGCCTTACGAGCCTCTTCCGCCTCGATGAGCAGTGACTCCTGAAGAAGTCGGGCTTCGACGCCTTGACGGGGAACGACGGCTGGCGAAACGGAAGCCGTGGGCAGATGCGGCCTGTCGGCCATCAGGACTCCCCTGCTGGACGATCGAGACTGATCCGGTCGTTTCCAAAAGCCGCTGGCGGAGGCCCACGGCTTCCAAAGCTGGAGCCTGAGGGCTGGTTTTCAGCCTTGCGGCGCCTGTCAGGTGTGCCGTAGTACCTATCCCAGTACCTACAGAAAACTAAGTATTTGAAAACAAATGCTTTGTATGTCTTCTTATCCTGACTACGGATCAGGAGGTTGGGGATTCGAGTTCTCCTCGGTGCACCATTTCTCCCACTGGAGGCCGACTGCCGAGCTGCTCGCGGAGGACCCGGTTCTCCTCTCGCAGATAATCGATCAGGTCTTCCTGCTGGCGGGTCAGCCAGCCGGCTATCATCAGAACGAGGAACCGCAGAGCATCGGGCAATCGCAAAGCCTAAACGGTTCACAACACCCGGGGACGGGCCTCGTCCCAAGAACACGATTGCGTCGGCCCCCGCACCCTACGAGATCCGAATCAAGAACGAAACTCTTATTGACGCATTCCGCCTGCACGTAACTCCTTGTCCCAGTGGAGGTTGAACCACGACCCTTTCTCGAACTGGACGAGATTGCCTCGGTGTAGTCTCTAGCGCGATGCGAGAGCGTGGGTCATGGTGGCGAGAAGGGGGTTGGTCTTGGGGAGATCTCGCCCACAGCTTGCGGTGTGCGGCGCTGATCGGAACGCTCCTGGCGTTTATTGGCTGCTCGTCACCGGAACGACCCGTCGATCACAAGCCACCGGTTTGGTTTGAAGATCTCATCGGGACGCCGGTGGTAGGCGAGACCGAGTCGAGAGCCGCCGCCGAGTGGCTGCGGGCCAGCCTCCTCGGTGAGGCGGTGGAGCCGCCGGATCCGAACGACAGGGTCCCACGGTTGATCTTCCTCTCGCTCTCTAACGGCCGCGGACCGGCAGAAGTGGTCCTGGCCGGAGGACGAGGGCTGGCTGAGGCTGCCTCAAACGCCCTACGTCTGGCAGAGGCGCGAAAAGCCGCACGAGAACCTCTGCGCCTCGGGATCAGCTTCGTCGATCGGATCGGCCCCGCTCTCGAGGCTGAGCGACGTGGATTTGTCGACATGGCGAGGGGCTTTGACGGCATCGCGTTTGAGAGGTCGTCGAGTCTGGCCTTCCTGCCGGGCGAAGTTCTCGCGTGGACTCTTGTCAACAGCGACCGGGAGCTCAGAGCATCGAACATCGAGAAGTACCTTCGCGTGCTCGATTCGCCGCGACAGGCTGTAGCAGAGGGCATCTGGCAGGAAGGCTCGGCCGTCCTGCGCACCTTCAGGGTCAAAGGGTTCTTTGCTGACGAAGAGGGAGTAGTGCGCCTCGAGCGCGGACACCGGCGTCTGCACCGCACGACCAAACAAGAAATCTGGATGGCCGCTCTAGCCACCGGCGACTACCTGCGGCGCAGCGTGGCAGCCAGCGGGCGCTTTGTCTATTCCTACTTGCCAAAGACCGACCGGGAGAAAGACGAATACAACATCCTGCGCCACGCCGGCGCTGTTTACTCGATGCTCGAGTTGTACGAGTCGACGGAAGACGATGGCCTGCTGGCTGCCGCAGAACTAGCGTTGGGATTCTTGAGCGATCAAATCGAGGCCTGTCACCCGAGATCGGAGCCTGAAGCTGAGGTTGCGGCCTGCGTCGGCGAGAAAGGATTCGTCAAGCTGGGTGGCAACGCGCTTGCGATTCTTGCCATGGCCAAGCACGCCCAGGTGACGGGCTCTCGCTCGAATCTGGATCTGATGCAGCGACTGGCGCGTTGGATGACCGGCGTTCAGGCTCCAAACGGTGAATTCACGATCCACAAGCTCCACTTAGCATCGGGTGAAGCCGATGATTTTGTTTCACAGTACTACCCCGGTGAAGCACTCTTCGCTCTCGTTCGTTTAAACCAGCTCGATGGTGATCCCCGTTGGTTGAATGCCGCCGAAGCCGGTGCCCGGTTTTTGATCGAAGTGCGCGATGCGAAGTTGACCGATGCGGAGTTGAGCCACGACCACTGGTTGCTCTACGCTCTCGACGCCTTGTACCGTAGCCGCTCAAAAAAGACGTTTCTGGATCACGCGATGCGGTTGGCTCGAGTGATTCAGGAAGCCCAGAACCTCGCGCCCAAGTTTCCCGACTGGAAGGGCAGCTACTATCGGCCGCCGCGCTCGACCCCCACGGCGACACGAAGTGAGGGTTTGTGCGCCGCGTACGAACTGTCGCTTTCGGCGGGCCGCCAGGACCTGGCGCCCGCAATCCTCGAAGCCGTCCACTCAGGGATCGATTTTCAACTGCAGATGCAGTTCAGGCCCGAATCGGTTCTCCATCTGCGGGCGCCCGGAAGAGCCTTGGGCGGGTTCCATCGCAGCCTCACCGATTTTGAGATTCGAATCGACTACGTGCAGCACAGCCTGTCGAGCCTTTTGTGTCTGTCACGCCAACTCAGGAGTTAAATCGGGCAGCGTTTGGAGGTAGGCTCTTGGTAGTACGGTTCAGCAACAAGCTCCGCAATCGAAAGCGCGGCGTGGTCGTGCGGCAGGGACTCATCGACATCGGCCCCAACGAGCCCTGCCCTTGCGGACGCGGTCTCAAGTACAAGCGGTGCTGCGGCGCCGCGACCGGCCTTCTCGGGTGGTGGCGCCGACGGCGGGCTCACCAAATCAAGGCAAAGACCGCAGCCCGATAGCGGATCTGGATTGCGGGCCTTCGCTCGCCTTCCTCCCCCGCGGATAGTCCCTCGACAAAGAAAGACACCGGCCGAAGCCCGGCCGGTGTCCAGAACCCTCGTTTCGCGTAGCTTCAGGCTACCGAGCCATCGTCATCATCGTCATCATCGTCGTCGTCATCATCGTCGTCATCGTCGTCATCATCGTCATCGTCGTCGTCATCGTCGTCGTCATCGTCGTCGTCATCGTCGTCGTCATCATCGTCATCGTCGTCATCGTCGTCATCGTCGTCGTCATCGTCGTCATCGTCGTCGTCATCGCCCTCCGAGTCGGAGTCGCCCTCGGATTCATTGCGCGTGCTGAACGTCAACATCTTGTCCGTGAGGTTGACCGGCAAAATGTTGCCGTCGAGATCCGCGAAGAAAGTGAGCGATCGATCGAAAGAGATGAGACTCCTGGTGCCCGTGGCGATGTTTCGGCTTGTTCTCAGTTTGACCTCGATGAACTTGCCGGGGACCTCGTTGGTCCGGGCACGACGGGATTCGAAGTTGACCTGGATGAACCCGGGTGTCCCTGTGTCGACCGAGAATTTCCGCCTGCCGTAACGGCGGTCCATCTTTACTTTTGGCGGCCGAGAAATGACGCGCGGGTCGTAGTGGATGCCGACCTGCCCCTCGGCGATGGGAAAGGGCTCGAAGGTCTCCACGCCGACCTCGACGGTGTCACCCGGTCGGACGACGTCGCCATCAATTTCGACGCGGGGGTCTCTTCCCCGCCCGCGAACCTTCAGCTCCCCCGACTTGGCCCGGAGGACGAACTCATCTCCCTTGGCGTCGAACAGAAGGGTTTGGGCCGCGTCGAGGTTGAGGTCGAAACTCTGTTTGTTGTTGAGGTCGTCCCGCAACCGGAAGTAGAAGACTGCCAGCGGACCGTCCGAGCGGTTGACGCTGGCGTTCTCCGAAGAGAACTGTAGAACGACCTGTTGGCGGCCATCCGCAAGTGTCTCGAGCTTTGCATCGGCTTGAACGTTGCCGTTCTTGGCGAAGACTTTGTAACTCTCGAGCGCTGCAAAGGGCCCTGGCCCCTGGGCGGCTTTCCCAGCCGTCCGGGCCTTACCGAAGCGTTCTGCCGAGGTGAAGCAGACCTGCCCCTGACCCAAGGGACGCGAGGAGTATGTCCTCAAGACAACGGCGACAACCTCGCCGCGTGCGCCGATGGCGTCGTTGATCCGGAGCGTTATCTTGCGGGCTTGTTGGGTGCTCCCCGCAGCGACCGCAGCTGTCACCAGCAGTGTAAGTGCCAGGAATTTGGGTAGGTACTTTGTCGATAGTAGCTTCATGTTGTCCCTCTTTCTGTTTTTGAGCTCGATCGTTGAAGGCCCATGTCTCGACTCGCCGGCAAACGTAATCTATCGAGGATGAACGCAAGATGAACGTCCGCAGGCCTGTACGCTGCTGGACTCTCTTAGCGGTGAGCACTACGATGTGGCTCATTTCGGTAGGGAGTCAAGGTGCAGCTGGAGGGTTGTGCGGCTGGGCGCCCACCCTTGCCTTGTAGGGAGTTTGAACTGGAGAGAGCCAAACAAGAAGTCGTCCGAAGTCGGCAGTTGGAGTTGCCCAACGCCTCCGATCTCCTGCTGGGAGCACTGATCGGCGCCTTGGCCTTCTGGGTGGAGCCTGGCTCCGTGAAGAGCGCGGTCCTCGTTCTACTTGGAATGTTCGCGTTGCTGTGGCGAAGGTCAGGAGGGGCGGGAACTGAGCGGGACCGTACACGTCTCATTGTCCTCCTGGCCATGGCTTCTCTGGTCCTGGCCGGCGGCCGTCAGACCGCGACCTTTGTAACGACTCAAAAGGTTCGGGTCTGGAATGTCTACCACTACTACTTGGGCGCGAAGTACTTCGAGGAGCTCGGCTACACCGACCTATATGACGCCACCTTGCGCGCCGATCGAGAGGGCAGGGACTACTGGCGAGACATCGATCGAGTCCGGGACCTCATCACTTACGAAGTGGTAGACCGGGACAAAACGGAAATCGCCTTTGATCCCTCGGATTCGTTTTCTCCCGAACGCTGGCGCGACTTCCGTCAGGATGTCGAAGCTCTTTCCGGCCAGCGGTCTCCGGCCCGGTGGAAGGGGATCTTCCGAGACCGGGGCTTCAACGCGAGTCCGGTCTGGGTCGTCGTGGGCTCGACGCTTGCTAATCTCGCACCCACCGATCGTCCGCTGGCTTTGAAATTCCTGTGCAGCCTGGATCTACCTCTCCTGGTCGCGACGTTCTGGCTCCTCCTGCATGTGTTCGGTCTCCGGCAGGCCAGCCTCGTGTTGCTTCTCTTGACCTCGAGCCCGGTCAACGCCAATCGCTTTGTGGGTGGATTTCTGCAGTATGACTGGTTTTGCGCGGTCGCCTTGGCAGTGTGTTTCTACAGGATGCACAAGCCTAAGCTTGCCGCTTTCTTGATGGCGTATGCGGTCTTGACGCGCGTCTTCCCTTTGCTCTTCGTACTCGCGGGGCTGCTCCCGATCTTGTGGAAGTGGTGGACCACACGTCGTCCGCCGCTCCGGGAACGACACTTCCTGGTCGCCTTTCTGGGTTGGTGCGCGCTTTTACTTGCCCTCAGCCTGTTTAACGGGAGAGGTGTGGGCGGCTGGCGCGAGTTCGTAGCCAACATCACGACTCACAAGCAGCATCACGTGTTTGGCGAGCGACGGGTTGGCCTTCAGTTCCTGTTCACGCACAAGCTTGGCAGTTTCGACACGGATGAGAGTGTCCGAGAGCGGGAAAAGACCTTCGAGGACCAGCACGGCTTCTATCTGGCTGGTGCGGCGGCCATGATGGTCGTTTTTCTTATAGTCGCTCGAAAGCAGACACCGTGGGACGCTCAGATTCTAGGGCTCGTGCCGGTGTTCGCTCTTCTCGTGACCTCGCGCTACTACTGGTCGTACCTTGCGCTCATACCGCTCGTCGGGTGGAGGCGGGGGCCGCCCTTGAACAACGCGCGCCGGCTCGGTGCTGGGCAGCTGGCGCTCTTTGCGACCTTCTACCTGTACGATGCTCTCGGGGGCGGAACCTACTCGACCTACGTGGTGTTCAACATCTCGCTGGCGGCGTATCTGCTCTTTGTGCTGGTGGAGAAGGCCTTCGCAAGGCCTGCAACGAGTCGCGCAGCAACAGGTTCTTCCTAGAGTTTCAGCGCCGGAAGTCTCGGACCTCGCGGGTTGGCCGCGGGAAACAAGAGTCAAGCCGTGGTTCGCACGGGCCTTCATGCTGCGTTCATGCCGGGCTGATTAGCTTGGTGTCGAGGGGCGAGTAGAGGACACGATGAAAGACTCCCATGAACGACACCAGATGCGACCGGGCACCTTCGGTTACCAGATCTAGCGGTCTTCGGTTTCTCCTTTACGGACACGATTCGTGGGGGCTGGGACACCTTCGCCGCAACCTGAACGTAGCGACGGCGTTGACCTCGACGTTTCCCGCATCCGATGCCCTGGTGGTGACCGGCAGCCCATGTTCGACGCACTTCTCGATCCCGAGCAACGTCGACTTGGTCAAGCTCCCTGCGGTGACCAAGGGCGTCGAGGGTCGTTACGAGCCTCGGACCCTTTCGTGCTCACTCGAGGGACTGGTCGAGCTGCGGCGCCGCATTCTGCTCGAGACTTTTCGCGCCTTCCGTCCGCACCTCGTGATCGTCGATCACCAAGTGGCGGGATTCAAGGGTGAAGTGCTGGATCTTCTGCGAGAGGCGAAGGCGAGTGGTGTTCGGACTATCCTGGGCCTGCGCGACATCATCGATTCACCGGCGGCTGTGGCCCGCGACTGGAGCTCGCCGGGTTGCCGTTGGGCACTCTGCAAGGGCTACGATCGGGTCTGCGTGTACGGCGATGAGACGGTGTTCGATTCTCGTCGCCACTACCCGCTGCTGTCTCGACTCGGCGATCGGCTCGAATTCACCGGCTATGTGGTTCGCCCCGAGAAGCCGAGGCGTCTGAAGCCGCTGCCGTGTCTGCGGCCTCGCGTATTGGTGACGACAGGAGGGGGCGAGGACGGTGCCGGCCGGATCGCCACCTACCTCGAAGCTCTGGCGCTCGGCCGGAGTCGCTGGGACAGCACGATCCTGACCGGACCCTTGCTGAGTGCGAGGGAAGCTCGGGGGATCAAGCGTCGGGCGCGACCGCTGGGAGTCGTAGATGTGCGGCGCTTTCACGCCGACCTGCCGCGACTCCTGCAGGATGCGGATGCGGTGGTCTCGATGGCGGGCTACAACACGTCCGCGGAGATACTCCAAAGCGGCAAACCCGCAGTCTTTCTACCCCGAACCGTACCTCGGCGCGAACAGGAGATTCGTGCCGGCCACCTGGCCCGGCTCGGCCTGGCCGCCAGCCTGGTCGATCCAAAGCCCACAGAACTCCTCCGGAGCGTCGAGAAGGCCTTGACCAAGAAGCTACTTCCCGAGAGTCGCCCTCGTCTAAACGGACGTGAACGGATGTGCGAGATCGTCCACAAAGTGCTGTCGCCGGCGCCACGCCGCCTTTCTGTTTCCGCTTGAAGACTCAGAACCGGAGGTCACCTCGAATGCGTGTCGGCTACGTTCTGAAGCGATACCCACGGTATTCCGAGACGTTCATAGTCAATGAGATCCTGGCGCACGAGTCGGCTGGATTGGAGGTCGAGATCTTTGCGCTACGGCATCCCAACGACCAACACTTTCAAGATTCGATCGCCCGAGTTCGAGCCCCAGTGCGATACCTGGCCGCGACGGACCTTCGAACAGTCCGGTTCTGGTCGGAGCTGAAGGAGGTTTCTCGCCAGCCCGGTAGTGCCGGGTTTCTCGAATCCGCTCGCCGTGAGACGGCCCAAGAGGTCTACCAGGCGATACGGCTCGCGAAGGTGGTGACCGCGCGAGGCATAGACCAGCTGCACGCACATTTCGCGACCTCTGCGACTACGGTGGCGCGGCTGGCGGCTCACCTGGCCGACATACCGTACAGCTTCACGACCCATGCGAAAGACATCTTTCATGAAGATGTCGACCCGGAGGACTACCGGAGGAAGCTGGAAGAAGCGGCAGGAGTGGTCACGGTTAGCAACTACAACCGTCGATACTTACTAGAGCGTTACGGCCAGGCGGCGTCTCACGTCGAGCGCATCTACAACGGGATGCACCTCGACCGCTTCTCGTACGAGTCCCCGCTCGACCGACCCCGATCGATCGTCGCAGTCGGCCGGCTGGTCGAGAAGAAGGGCTTCGCTGACCTGATCGAGGCCTGTGCGATTCTCACCGGTCGCGGATATCAGTTCCGATGCCAGATTGTCGGCAGCGGCGAGTTGCGAAAAGAACTCGCCGCCCGGATTTCTAGTCTCGGGTTGAACGAGACGGTAACTCTCACGG
>JAOTZA010000419.1 GCA_029861655.1 Acidobacteriota bacterium
GCTCGGGGTGGAGACCCCACCGCTGTACGGCTTGACCGAGGAGGAGGTCGAGGAGCGGAGCCCGCTCGGGGGTTTTTCTAGCGTCGAGACTTCCGCATCTGATAGGCACGCGAGGTCAGCGGGTTCGCAGCCGCAGAGAGGCAAACCAGCGGCGAGGCCCACATAGGTAAACTCCAAAACCGAAGCAAGAGGAGATGATGTGGCGGCGATCACCCTAGGAAACGTGTGGAGCCCGCTCAGGAGGCGACACAGGAAAGTCCAGGGTGACCCGCCCAGGAATCCTTCAAAGTGGCTGTCGAAAAGGGTGCGGGTGGATCGGGTCGCCATTGACCTGCGCGGCAAGTTTGATCCGACGAGCACCTTGCCGTGGGCCGACATGAGTTTCAAGAGGTATCTGTCGCTGGCGAGATGGAGGGACAGGCGGTTTATCCCGTGCTTCACCACGCAGGACCCGGGTTCGCAAAACCAAGCGATCGGCGGGGTTGGGTATCACTCTGGGATACCCAAAATGGACGTCGACGTGTTCATGTCGAGGGTCGAGGCATTCTTCAAGTACCTGGACCGCAAGGGCGAATGGGATCGAGTCGCCGGACTGCAGAAAGAGAACGAGCTGGCGGTTGCTTCGGACACGCATCGAGCCGGCAGGACGCAGGAGTGGTACGAGCACAACGAGCAATGCCTCTTGAGGCTCAAGCGCCGTTTCCCGGGTCTGACCTTGTACACAGGCGGTATCACGCTCGAGAAGATGAGTCACGGCTGGCTTCAGTTTAACTGGTGGCTGGCGGAGCGGGGCATCCAGGAGGGCGTTGTGCTCGACGTGCACTGGAATGACAGGTCCCTCTCCAGCTGCGAGCAGGAGGTCATCGCGTTCCGCGAGGCCTTCCCTCAGGCAAGGATCGCTTGTCTCGAGAACACGGCGAGGCGTCGCAAAGAGGAGTACTTCCGGTTGGCGCTCAGGCTGGAGCTCGAGGCCTATTTCGACTTCTTTGGTTGGTTCGGTTCGGAACAGTGGGGCCTGCGGCCACCGTTTCACGACACCTCGATGCTTGCTGTTGTGGGTCGGCGGGAGGGCCAATTGCGATGGAACAAGAAAAACGCGACGGACACGACGCGGACGGCTGAACTTCAGGAGTCGATCATCGAGAAGCCCGACGGGAGCAACGGATCGAAACCTGGAGGAGATAACTGATGTGCATAGCGCGCTTCCTCGCGAGCGGTTGGCTTCTGGCGGCTCTAATATGGGCCTGGCCGGTCGCCGCGGAGATGAGGATCCTCACCTACCCGACCGGATTGGTGGTGGGCGACCTCGAGGTGAGCGTCGATCTCGGCCCGCAAGCCCGACCGGCCCAACTGTTTCTGAACGGGGCGGCTGCCTGCTCATTGACTCCCGAGAATCCAACCTGCGTGGTGGATCTCGGCCCCGACCCCCATGTCCATCTGCTGGAACTGATCCGCGACGGCGAGCGGACCCAGCGCTGGATCAACCGGCCGGGGCAGGAGGCGGAGTTGAGCCTGCTGCCGATGCCGCCGATGGCCCCGCTGCCTGCCTCGGGCTCGCCACAATGCGAGGCGGAGATCGATTGGGCGCACCCGGAGCGCCAGGACCCGGCCGAACTCGAAATCTCGATGTCGGGGGCACAGCCGGAGATCCTTGCCGGGGGACGACGGGCCCGGTTCCCCTGCCCCCCGCCGGGAGAGTCGAGGCTGCTGGTGGCCATGGCGGTGTTTCCCGACGGTCGCCGCGTCGAGTCGGTGGCCGCCATCGGTGGCTATGCCGACAAGGCCTCGGTCGGGCTCCAGGCCGTCCCTCTGGTGGCTCCGGGAGATGCCGAGGCAAAGTGTAAAGCCGACACCGCCGTGTGGGGCCAAGTCGCCGAGAGAATCGAGAAAAGCGGTTTCGAAGTCGTCATCGTCCTCGACCCGGGGGCGGCGTATGTGCCGCTGCGCACCTCCGGATGGGACAGGGGGCGGCTCGAGAACACCAGCTCGACCACCAAGGTGTTCGACGCGGCGGTCCGGCAGGGTGGCGAGAGCGACGCGCCCGAGCCGAGAAACTCGTGGCTCAAGGCCAAGGCGACCATCTTTGACGCGGAACGTCTGTGGTACGTCGCTCCCGACCAGGGTCTTCATCGGGTCAACGGGTTTGCCGCAGGCAAACTCAACTGGCTCGATCTACTGTTCAAGTTCGGGCTTGCTGAAATCCCGGACAAACCGCGTATCTCCGACGCCGTCGCGGCCTCCGGGTTGGTGGCCGCGGCCGGTCCCCGTCGCCGGGCGGTGGTCCTCGTTCTCGGCAACAACGCGCACAAGCGGGATGGAAGCCGTTTCAGCCCTCGACAGGCCCGCGAGTATCTGGCCGAGGTCAACGTCCCGCTGCTGGTGCTGCGCAACGGCAAGCGCCGCGAGGACGGCTGGCCCGCGGGCTTGCCGGCCCTCGACATGGAGGCCATGTCGCGCAGTCTGAAGACGGTGAGAGAGACATTGGATCAACAGTGCATCGGTTGGTTCTCATCGGAGTGGAATCCCAGCCAGGTGGCCGC
>JAOTZA010000420.1 GCA_029861655.1 Acidobacteriota bacterium
GGTCGCACCACTGCACCGCGCTCCGTATCGGTCCGGATCGGTCGAGACGGAGCTCGACCGCTACGCGTCCTGCCGGCGGTACTTACGCAAGTGTTCTTCGACCAGCCGGTGCACCCCGATGCGCTGCAGTTCCGAGGCGAGGACCAGTATCTGGTTGGCGGTCAGCGGGTGATCCTTGTAGATCACCGCCAGCACCTTCTTGAGCGCCGCGTCGAGGGCCGGGTCGTCTGCTGCCGGCGGCTCGGGCGTGATGTCAGGCGCTCGACCGGACGGACTCATGCATTTCCTCCGGATCGAAATCGTAGAGAATCGACCGTACCGTGAGGCTGGGTGCCACTTCCACTCCCTCTTCCCAGGACCACATGTCGATGGTCTCCCACGGGCAGTAGCGGGCGCAGAGCTGGCAACCGATACAACGCTCGAGATCCACCTCGACGAGCTTCATGAAGTCGTAGTGCTCGGGGCCCGGCACGATCTCGATGCAGTCCACCGGGCAGAACGCGATGCAGGCCTCGCAACCGGTGCAGCCCGTCTGGTCGATCACCGCTGTCTGCTTCGGCGGCTTTGGGCGCGGTGCCTTGTCGACCTCGATTTTCTTCGTATATGGGAACGCTTCCGCCATGACGGACCGATGCTAGCAGAGCCTTCCAGCAGGCAGGAGCGTGAAACAATCCCGCACATGCTCGCCGACCGAATCTTGCGGTTGATCGAGAACCCGGCGAGCGCCGATCCAGGCGAGTTCGAGCGGTTGATGGAGGCGGCCCGGTCCGCCGATACCGCCGATACCGAGAAAGTCTCCGTCGGTCTCGGAGGAGCCGCCTTCGAGAAGTCACTCGCCGACCTTCTCCCGCCGGGCCGACTCCCGGTCCTGGCGCTCACCCCGGGTCCGGAGACTCTCTCTTCCACCTCGCAATCGCCTCTGGTGGAGCACCTGCTCAAGAACCGAGGTGCGAGCGAGAGCCTGCGCGCCTTTGGCCGCCGGGGCGTCGAGATCGCAGCCGGCCGCTCGTGGCTTGCGGCGCGGCAACGTGATCGCAAGCCGGCTCTCGTCGTCGCGCATTCGAGCGCACTGGCGGATCTGCTACAGACCCTAGCCCGACGTCATCTCAAGTTCCGTCTACCACACGGGAGCACGGTGCTCGATCTGGTGACATCCGGTGAGCCCTGGTGCCCAGCCGATCTCGTTCAGGATTCCTTGGCCGCCGCCGAGCGTCTGGTCCGGGTCTACACACCGGCCGGAGGGGTCACGCCCTTTGTCGCCCGCGAGCGTGGAGCGAGCGAACCGCCCGTATTCCAGCCGCCGGCGTGGACACGCGTTCGGATCGCCGAAGGGCAACCAGGCCATCTGATGATCTTCGATCTGGCCGTTTTCGAAGATGGCGGGAGTGTCGAGATCGCGACCCGCGACGCGGCCACCGCAACCACGGCAGGATTTCAGCTAGCCTGATCTTCTCACCAGCGTTTTGGTGAGAGGGTCAGGCTAGGTTAGCTCGACAGCAAAGCGACGAGCGCCGACTCGGGAGTGCGCCACTCGACACCATTGATCCGGCCGACTTCGCGATTGTCGACATAGATCACACCGGTCGGCACCTGCTGGATGTTGTCCCGGCTCGCCTCCGGATCGCTCCGAATCTGCCTCGGCAGGCCGTAGAACTCGAAGTCGATGTCGGTGTCACCCGCTTCGGCCAGCTGCTGTGCTACCTTGATCACCCTCGGGACCATTTGCCCGCAAGCCGGGCACCAGGTACCAAAGTACACCCGCACCCGAACCTGCCGATCCCCTCGGCGGAGCTCGTCGAGGACTTCGGCCGATGGTTGGTAGAACTCTGCCCGTTGGGCGTAGGCGTCGCTGTAGGCGACCAGATCGCCGGCTCTCTTGAGCCCGATCAATGGCGGCTTCGGCTTGAGTAACACCTGATGCCCGGAGACTTCGAACCGCACCTCGGGCCCGTCGATGACCAGAGGCTGGTTGTGAACCTCCAGGCTCGGGTTGGGCAGGATGTCGACGCCGCCGGCGGCGGTTCTTGAAACCTTGAGAAGGTTGATGCTCTCGACCTTACGGGCTTCGATCCAAAGCACAACCGGCGCCGGTAAACCCTGAGCCATCAAGAGAATCGACGGCGTGGCCTCATTGTAGATCTGAGCGTCCTTTACCACTTCGCCGTCCAACTCGAGGACATAGCCTTCGAGCGGCCGATACCCTTGGAGGGTCTGACCCGGCGCAAAACCCGAGCCCGTGCGGCCGGTGTTGCCGACCGGCGCGGCGCCTGTGCTTGCGGGCGCGGGTCGTGCCGGCGGGGTCTGCGCAGTCGCCGAGTCTGCCGGCTGCCGGTCGAGAGCGACCTCCTGCCCGACGCCACGGTCACAACCGAGTACGCCAAGCAACCCGAAGATGCCGCCTAGAAGAAGAGAGGGCGTGAGGGATGCTGTTCTGTTTGTTCTCATGATGATCTCGATGCCGATCGCCGTGTGACGAGCCGCATCATACAGCGTCCGGTGCTGGATAGTGGCTCCAAGTCGTGGTCACACTGCCCTCTT
>JAOTZA010000421.1 GCA_029861655.1 Acidobacteriota bacterium
CAACCGCCGCAGCTGATCCCGATACTGTTCGCGCCGGAAGGTGCGCTCGAGCAGCGGCACAAAACCCTTCACGACCCCCTGGAGCGCCGGATCGGTGGCCAGGGTGTCGCGGGTGAGGTTGAACCTCGCCGTAACCAATGCCTCTTCGCGAGCTACCCGAGAAGCGACTTCGTAGTTGCTGCGACTATTGGTGATCCCTCGACCCACCATGTCGCCCTGCTCGTCCAGCAGTACGGCTTTGGTGGTCGTCGATCCCAGATCGACGCCGACATAGACCCTCACGCCGCGGTCCCCCTCTTCTGTTCCAGCATTTGCAGATAGCTCTCTATCCGGTTCTTGATGTTGGCCGCCGAGAAGTAGCGCGGGTCCACCAGATCGCTCTCGATGAATCCACCGGGAACCCCGGTGCGCTCTTCGAGCTGCCGTAGCATCAGAAGCTGCCCGACACTGAAGGAGTTGCAGCTCTTGACGCTGTTGATCATGAAGCCGTCGGCCCGGTATTCGCGGATGTAGTCGGCGATCAGATCGACTCTCGTTGGCAGCCCGAGATTGGTGTAGCAACCCATGCAGTACTCGGCCAGTGTCGCGAGCGGCCGCTTTGGGTCGTGTCGGAAGCCGCGATCGTAGAGACCTCCCACCTTGGTGTAGCTCGACGCCACCACCACTGCCCCCTCGTCTGAGAACATTCGCCAGAAGTCGCGGAAACTCGTCCAGTTCGGCGGGCCTTCCATCACAAGTCGATAACGCTCATTTTCCAACTCGCCGTCAGGCGTAATCGGACCACGACCCTGGGCGAGCCGTTCTTCGATCTCCGCCCGCAGGGTCCGGTAGTACTCGACACCCTCCGGAGTCCCGCGAAAGGCCGTGAACATCGGTCCGATGTAGTACACACCACCGAAGTAGGCGTCGATCGGCGACGGCACATTCTTGGCGCTCTCCAACACCCACACGAGATCGTCCTCCGCCTGCGCCGAGAGTGCCAGATGCTGTCGCAGCCGATCTTCGTCGAACCGCCGGCCGGTGACCTGCTCGAGCTTGGGAATGACCTCGGTCTCGAGTTGCTCGACGATGTAGTCGCGGTGATGGTCGTGAATCCGACCGTCCGCCTGGTAGGGGACGTGGAGCATCGCCACCGGGCAGTCGTATTCCTGCCGCAACAGCTCGAACCACTTCATAAAGGTGAAGCAACCGGTGTACGAGAGCAACAGCAGATCCGGCTCGGGCAGCGGCGTACCGGTCGGGCCGACGTTGCCTTTCTTCAACATACCGATGTCGCACTTGACATAGGTGCACACGTCCTCGCTGTGGCCGTGTTTCTCCGCCTCCGAGATATAGCCGCCGGAGAGCTTGCGCATGCCCGACTGCAGGGCGTTGATCTCGGGAAGGACCGGCAAAACATCGAAAGAGCGCATCAGCTCAGTCAGGTTCCCGGGCACGAACGTGTAGACCACCTTGCGCCCTTCCTCCCCGGCGTTCGCCAGTTCACGATAGTGCCCTCCGATCATCTCCTTCTGGAGCAGCATGGACCGCTCCTTTTGCGGATCGCTCGGGAGTCCCTTTGTGTCCGTACTCATGCCTCGCTCCACAATCGGATCGAATCCGAGAAGGTTCCTGCTTGTTCCCGGATCACGGCGAACTGGCCGGTGTTTTCCGAATACTTGAACTGGGTGTGGGGTATCCCCTCGGCTTCGAGCGCTTCCACAAGCATCGGTTGCTCGAGTAGCGCCGGATCGCAGAAGCTCGGGGCACAAAAGATCACGCCCTCGGCGACGTGGCGTTTCACCGAATCCACCAGCCAGCCGCCACGTCGCCCCTCGGGTTGGTAGACCGATGCGGTTTGACAACTGCAGTCCAGATAGGCCGCGGCGAGTCGCTCCAGCGGATCTCCATCCTCGGGCACATCCTCGGTGAGCCAGCGCAGGCCCAGCAACAGATCGTCATCGACGATCCAGCATCCCGCCCGTTCGAGCGTCAGCAGCAACCCGAGCGGCGGTTGCTCGCAAAACGTGCCCACCACGACGACGCGACTCAGATCCTGCTCGTGGCGCTCCGAATCCTGTGCCGCCAGCTCGCGGTACCGGCGCAAGAGCGAGGTGTGATCCTCCGGTGGCAGGACGTTCCCCGCCCGCATCACCAGATAGAGCTCAGAGGTCGGGTAGACCCACGGTTTGCGACTTCGCGCGGCGTAGAGCTCGCGGATCTCCCGCCGGTTCTCGTTGTAGATCGCGATGCTCCTTCGAAGGTCCTCATCGGTGGCGGCCCGGCCGCCCAACTTCGCGAGATCGCTTCGCAGCTCTTCCAATTCTCGCCGCCAGAAGGCTCCTCCCACCTCAGGTGAGAAGTTCTGCGGCACGTCGATATAGCGCGCGTAGCGATCCGGGAACAGCAGGCGCCACATACCCGAGAGATTGCGGATCACGTCGCATATGGAGGGAAACAGCATCCCGTCGAGGACGTCCAGCCGTCCGGTCAACGCCAGCTCGATCGTGCTGCGGGGGATGTGGCAGATGTAGCTCTGGAAATACGCGTCGCCGC
>JAOTZA010000422.1 GCA_029861655.1 Acidobacteriota bacterium
CCTGCTCTCGGCTGCGGCTTACTCGTCTCGGCGGTCGTCCGATAGACGCGATCGAGGGATGAAAGGCGAGACACTCGGCCACTGCCGAATCCTCCACCGGCTCGGAGCCGGCGGGATGGGCGAGGTCTTTCTAGCGGAGGACACAAACCTCAAGCGCCGGATCGCTCTCAAGGTGCTGCCGCCGCAGTTCGCCTCCAGCAGCGAACGCCTGAAGCGTTTCCAGTTCGAGGCGGAGGCCATAGCCGCGCTCAACCACCCGAACATCGTCACGGTCCATTCGGTCGAAGAGGCAAACGATTCAGTGGGACAGCCGGTCCGCTTTCTCACCATGGAGCTCGTGGAAGGCAGCGGGCTCGACGATGCGATACCCCCCGAGGGCCTCCCCCTAGAAGAGTTCTTTGATTTGGCACAGCAGTTAGTGGCGGGCGTGGCCGCTGCGCATGCTCGGGGCGTGATCCATCGTGATCTCAAACCCGGAAACATCATGATTGCCGAAGACGGCCGATTGAAGATCCTCGACTTCGGACTCGCCAAGCTGCGCGATCCACTCGATCACCCGAGCGAGGATTCGGATGATCTTCCCACCGCAGTGGCCACCGAATTGGGGAGAGTTCTGGGAACTCCAGCGTACATGGCGCCCGAGCAAGCAGAAGGAGCGGTGGTCGACGCCCGCGCCGACGTGTTCGCTCTGGGAGCCGTTCTCTACGAAATGGCGACGGGCAGCCGGCCATTCCTCGGAGAGTCTGCGGCCTCCGTGCAAGCCGCGATCCTGACCAGCCATCCACGCCCGCCGCGTGAACTTCGCTCCGAGCTGCCGGCTCCGATCGGCGAACTGGTTTTGCGCTGCCTGCGCAAGAACCCGGACCAGCGCTTCGAGTCGGCCCAGGAGCTGGAGTCCGAGCTCCGGCAACTGGCCCAGCGTTACGGAAAAGAGTCGGCGGCGCTGAAAGGACGGTTCAGGAGGCAACTTGTCCTCCCGGCGGCGGCATTGGTGCTTGTCCTGGCGGCGGTATCCGGCTGGCTCTTTTCCCAGGGTCGCCGTGCCGACAGAGTGCGGAGGGAGACGATACCCGAGATCGAGCGGCTGCTCGAGGCTCAAAAGACCTTCGAAGCTTTCCAGCTCGCCAAGCAGGCGCAACCGGTGTTGCCCGACGACCCCCTGGTCGCCGACCTGATTGCCCGCTCTTCCGTTCGGAGAGACATTTCGACCACACCAGAAGGGGCCGAGGTTTTCTACCAGGATTACCGCGGGCTGGGGAGTGACTGGCTGTCGCTTGGAGCCACCCCTCTGGCCGACGTCCTATTACCCAACGCCTACCTTCGCTGGCGCCTGGTCAAGCCGGGCTACGAAACGCTCGAGGTCGGGGCCGAGTCAGATTCTCACGGGCGACAGGTCTTTAGCCTCACCGCCAAAGGCGCAGCGCCGGACGGCATGTTGTGGGTGCCGCCAGGCTCCTACCATCTCGGGGTCGTCGAGCCGGTCGAAGTCCCGGGCTTCTTCCTGGATCGCTTCGAGGTCACCAATCGAGAGTTCCAGGAGTTCGTGGATGCCGGCGGCTACGGGGAAGCCCGTTTCTGGAAGCAGGCCTTCGAACTCGAGGGGCGCGAGTTAACGCGGCAAGAGGCTCTCGCCCTCCTGGTGGATTCGACCGGCCGCGCGGGTCCGGCGACCTGGTCGTTGGGGCGATACCCCGAGGGCGAGGAGGACCACCCGGTTCGGGGCGTAAGCTGGTACGAGGCGGCCGCGTATGCCGAATTCGCGGGCAAGAGCCTGCCGACTCTGTATCACTGGCGACGCGGTTCCCCCTGGTCGCACCGCGGCGAGATCCTTTTGATGAGCAATCTGGAGGGGAAGGCCCCCGCCCCGGTCGGCGAGTTCCAGGGCATCGGTCGATACGGCCACTCGGATCTGGCCGGCAACGTCATCGAATGGTGCCTGAATCGAGCCCCCGGCAACCAGCGCTACATCCTCGGCGGCTCGTGGCTCGAGCCGAGCTACACCTTCACGAACAACTACGCCCGGCCGCCGTTCGACCGCCAGCCGGACATGGGCTTCCGGCTGGCGACCCTCGATGATTCCGTCCCCGTCGAGCTGACCCAGGAGATCGGCAACTTCCGCCACGACTTCCGCCTGGACGAGCCGGTTTCGGCCAAGACGTTCGAGTTCTACCGGTCGTTGTACACCTACGATCCACAGCCGCTGGACTCGGCGGTCGAGTCGGTCGACGACTCCAACCCACACTGGCAGCGGGAAACCGTGAGTTTCACCGCGTCCTACGGCGGCGAGCGTGTTCTGGCGCACCTGTTTCTGCCGCGAGTCAGCGGGCCACCGTACCAGGCGGTGGTCTATGTTCCTGGCAGCTTCGCTAGCCTCGCTGCGTCGATCGAGGACATGGGCAGCGACCCGGCCCTTTTTCTGCCTCGAAGCGGACGCGCGCTGATCTGGCCGGCCTACAAGGGAACGCTCGAGCGGCGCCGCACTGGCGGGACCCCACCCGCCCGCGGACCTCGCGCCCTCCGCGA
>JAOTZA010000423.1 GCA_029861655.1 Acidobacteriota bacterium
GGCAGGCTCGGGGCCCGCTCGGTGAGGCGACTGCTTGACCGGCGTGTTGAGAACGCGGCGCTGGCTGTTGGTGTACACCCGCACGCGCTGCGCCATACGTTTGCCACTCATCTACTCGAAGGCGGCGCCGACTTGCGCGCCATCCAGGAGCTTCTGGGACACAGCTCGCTTTCGACCACCCAACGCTACACGCATCTCGACATCGATCGTCTTCTAAGCGTCTATCGCGATTCGCATCCTCGGGCTCGAGACGGCGCCAAAGAGGCCGGGGAGGATCGTGGCAAATCCTGAAGCTGTCTTCGGGTGCACTCCGGGCCGCGTTTTCGCTGCCAGCCGCCGACGCCTGGCGGGGTTGCTGATAGGACTTGCGGCAGCGACGGGGTTGGCCGCTTTTTATGCTGTGAACCACCAGCGACTATGGCCGGCGATCCTGGCCCTGGGCGTCGGCGTACTGGCGCTTTTCGCTTTGCGGATGAGCGGCGACCTAGACCCGAGACGGCTCACTCTCGCAGCTGGGCGACTCACCCTCCAAACCCGCCGCCATCTGGTCGAGCGAGACGTCGCCGGCGCCGAGGCGCGCCGACTCGAGACCGCCGAGATCGACCATCTTGCTCGGCTCATCTCCACCGGCCCCTTCGTCACGGCATCAGGGGGCTTCGACTCACAGAAACTGGGTGAGTTCGACCTCTATGCTTCCGATTTGTCGAACGCCGTGCTCATCGAGCTGGGTGAGGAACGGCTGATCGTCACACCCGACGAGCCGGACCGCTTCTTGGAAAGCCTCAGGGACTCGAAGCTGGAACGGTCCGATGCCCCGGTGTCGCGGGGAGGCCGGCGCGGAGGGCTCCCGCGAGGCGCAGCCTGAGCGATCCACGCGGGAAACCGACCCGCAGCCGGGGCCCCGCGACGCCGGAGTTCACGAACAGGCTCATGCGCTCGCGCGTCCGTGAGAGAGCCCCGCTACCGCTGCTACAATCCCCGCTCCATGAGTGACTTCCACTCGACAACCGTACTGACAGTGCGTCGCGACAACCGCGTCTGCATGGTCTCGGACGGCCAGGTCACCTTTGCCAACACGGTGATCAAATCCACCGCCGGCAAGGTCAAACGTACCGGAAAGGGGCAGGTTCTCATTGGCTTTGCCGGCGGCGCCGCCGATGGTTTGGCGCTTTTTACCCGCTTTGAGGCAAAGCTCGAAGAGTTTCAAGGCAACCTCGAACGCGCGGTAGTGGAGCTTGCAAAAGACTGGCGAACCGACCGCGCCCTGCGGCGTCTCGAGGCACACATGCTGGTCGCCAGCCTCGACAAGACGTTTCTCGTCTCGGGTAATGGCGACCTGCTACAGCCGGACGAAGACGGTCTTCTGGCGATTGGTTCGGGAGCCAACTTCGCCTTGTCGGCGGCGCGGGCCCTACTACGTCGCACCGAGCTTTCGGCACGCGAGATCGCCGAGGACGCCATGAAGGTCGCCGCCGAGATCTGTGTCTTCACCAACGAGAGCCTCACCATCGAAGAGCTCTAGCTGCCAAACCACATGATCATCCAACTTCCCAGCTCCACTCTTGGCGAAACCTGCCTCGAAGATTCCACTCCACGCGAGATCGTCGCGGCCCTCGACAAATACGTCGTCGGCCAACACGCCGCCAAACGGGCGGTCGCCATCGCACTGCGCAACCGCTGGCGAAGACAACAGCTCGACCCCATCGTCGCCGAGGAAATCCTCCCCAAGAACATCTTGATGATCGGCCCGACCGGCGTCGGCAAGACCGAGATCGCCCGGCGGCTGGCCCGGCTGGCGCGAGCTCCCTTTCTCAAAGTCGAGGCGTCAAAGTTCACCGAAGTCGGCTATGTGGGCCGCGATGTCGAGTCGATGATCCGCGACCTCGTCGAGATTGCGGCTGGGATGGTCAAGGCCGAAAAACGTCAGGCGGTCCAGGCAAGCGCCGAACAAAACGTCGAGGAGAGGCTCCTCGACCTCTTGTTACCGCCTCCGAACAGCCCCGGTTTCGAGGCCGAAGAAGGACCGGATCTCTCCGAGACCCGCGAGAAGTTTCGCCGCAAGCTCAGAGGCGGCTCCCTCGAGCAGCGTGAAGTGGAAATCGAGATTCAGGACACCTCGGCGCCGAGCTTCGAGATGTTCACACCCCAGGGTGTCGAGGAAGTCGGTATCAACCTTCGGGACATGATGCCGGGAGTCTTTGGACGCAGCCGCAAACAGAAGATGACCGTCGCCGACGCGCGCGACGTTCTCGCTCAGCAGGAGGCGGAGAAAATGATCGACCGTCAGCAGGTTGCGCGCGAAGCGCGAGCGCGGGTCGAGCAGGGGGGGATCATCTTTCTCGACGAGCTCGACAAGGTCGCCGGCCGCGAAGGGGGCCAGGGGCCCGATGTCTCACGCGAAGGTGTCCAGCGGGATCTTCTTCCCATCGTCGAAGGTTCAACCGTCGCCACCAAACACGGTCCGGTGAAAACCGATCACATTCTGTTTATCGCCGCCGGCGCGTTTCACGTCGCGAAGCC
>JAOTZA010000119.1 GCA_029861655.1 Acidobacteriota bacterium
TGCGGAAGAGCAGTTTCTCGCGGCGCTGGAGATCGACCCAAACTTCGCCGACGCCCGTCACAATCTCGCCTTGGCGCGGGCGCGGGAGAGGTCGCCCCGCTAGGCCACACCGAACGAAAAAGGGGGGACACAAACCATTTTGGCGTCCGCGACACCCGCCACATCGGCCTGCGTGCCGGACAAAATGGTTTGTGTCCCCCCTTTTTCGCCCAACCATTCGGTGCCGGACCCGTATCAAGACGGAGGGCCGGCGGGTTCGCAGCTGATAACATGAAAAGCTTTTAGCCCTCGACCACCCACCGCCAAAAAGAGAGAGAATCGACATGAAGAGAATCCCGCTCACTCTCCGTCGCGCCGGCACCTTCGCCCTGGTCCTACTTGTGATGGCGGGATCCGGACCCGCCGGAGCACAGGCCGAACAGACTGCGGACAGCCTGTTCTTCGACACCGTGGACGTCAACGTCATCAACATCGAGGTCGTTGTCCAGGACCGCGACGGGAACCCGGTCACCGGGCTGACCCGTGACGACTTCTTGATCTACGAAGATGGAGTCCCGGTCGAAATCTCTAATTTCTTCGAGGTCATCGGCCGAAAGACGGTGGCGGCCGGTGACATGGGTGACACCGGCGAAACGACCGCGGCAGACGACAGCTGGCTGCCGACGCCGGCGACCAAGCGGCTGAACCTGGTGATTCTCATCGACAACCTCAATATGGGGCCGCAAAACCGGAACTTGATCTTCAAGCAACTGCGCCGGAACCTGGAAGACTACGTCGACTCGCGAGATCGCGTCATGCTGGTCTCGATGGACGGCACGGTCAAGGTGGAACAACCGTTCACCAACAGTCTGCCCGATCTCATGGCGACACTCGACCATCTCGAAAAACAGGTTGGCGCGCAGGTGCGACTCAATATGGACCACAGCCGGCTGCTGCGGGCCATTCACGTCGCCAAACTGCCGCCCGATCCGGGGCTGAGCGACGATCTCGCCGTCATGACCGAATACGACCGCGCGGTCGCGCAAGCCGAAGGCCTCAGCCGGGACGTCATACAGCTCGGCGGGTTGAGGCACAGAAAGGTCCAGACGACCGTTCGCGCATTGCGGCATTTCACGGACTCGCTGGCTGGGATGCCGGGGCGCAAGGCAGTGCTTTATTTGAGCGACGGCTTGCCGGTTCGTCCCGCCGACTCGCTGACCCAGGCCTGGATGAACAAGTTCGAGTTCTGGGTCATGTCCGAGGCCGACCGCGTGCGCGACGAGCTTACCGACATGACGATCCTCGCCGGCTCCTCCGAATTCGACTCGAACGCGGCGTTCGACGACTTGACTCGCTACGCGGCCGCGAACCAGGTCGCGTTCTACCCATTGTCCAATGGCGCCCGTTCTCTCGGCACCAGCTTGTCCGCCGAGTTCGGCGGCGCCAGTACCGTTTCGGGGGCGGGCCCGATGTCGGCCAACGTGGTCAGCCTCGAGAACATCAACCGAGAAGCGCCGCTGATCAAGATGGCGGGAGCCACCGGTGGATTGGCCTTCACGCGCACATCCAACATTGGTGGACTGCTCGAGCGCATGGTCAAGGACTTCAACACGTTCTACTCGCTGGGCTACGTCAAGGCGGAACTGGACAACGAGTTTCACGACATCAAGGTCAAGCTGGTCAACCCGGGGCTCGAGGTGCGGCACCTCGGTTCTTACCGCAAAAAGGACCCCATGGGAAACCTGGAAGACCTGACCCTCTCCGCTCTTCACTACGACCTCGAAGACAACCCGCTCGGCGCGCGGCTGGACCTCGGCGAGCAAGTCGCCACCGAAAAGAACAGCTACCAAGTGCCGGTGATGCTCAAGATTCCGTTCCAGAGCCTGCTGCTGATACCGCGCGGCGACGTCCATGAGGGCAAGCTCTCGGTGCTGGTGATCGCGCGCGACGACAAGGGCGGCGTCTCGAAGATGCAACGTCTCGATGTTCCAATCCAAGTCCCCAACGAGCAGATGCTCGAGGCGATGGGCGGCGTGGCCGCCTATCCGCTCCAGTTGGAGCTCAACCGGGGCCGCAAGCACATCTCGGTCGGTGTCCGTGACGAGATCGGAAGAGTCGATTCGACTCTCAGTCTGCGCGTGGCTGTCGGGAACGTCGGCAACGCCGACTCCGCAGGGTTCGATCTGAGCCGCGGAAACGAAGGCGGAAACGGCGGCGGATGATCACGGCGCCATCGGCGACATCGGCGAACGGCGCCGCGAGAACCGCGGCCCTTGCAGCCCTGCTGGCGACCTCTTTCAACGTTCACGCCGCCGGGCCGCTCGAAAGTCAGACCGTCGAAGATCCGTCACCGGTCGTCGGCGTGGCTAGCCCGTTCGAACGCGCTACGACGCTCCAAGCCCACGAGCTTCGCGGCTTCCGGGCGTCGGTCGCCAACCAGTTGTTGTCAGCGACCGAACTGGGCGAGATCGCCATCGCGGTGCTCGCCACGCCCCTCGATCTCGCCGGTGACAGGGTTCGCGTTCCGTTTTTTGTCGAGATCGACGGCGCCTCGTTTCTCGAGCACAACAACGCAGCCCTGCCACGAGTCGAGATCTATGCCTATGCCCTCGAGGAGGGGGCGGTGGCCTCCTACTCGAGCGGCGTCTTCACAGTCGATCTCGCCACTCTGGGCGAGGCGGTCTGGGCGAGCGGTCTCAAGTTCTACGGCCAGCTGGAGCTCGATCCGGGCTCCTATGACCTGCGGGTCCTGGTCCGGAACTTCCAGAACGGCGCCAGCGGGCTGCGCTCGGTACCCGTCACGGTGACTCAGAAAGACGCAGGCACGCCACATCCGATCGTGGTGTTCCCCACTCCAAAGCAAAGAGACAGCTGGGTGACGGTACGGCAGGCGAGGGGGCTCGACGGTTCGAGCCGACCCTACCCTCTCGTGTCAGGAGACGAAGCGATCACGCCGGCCGCGCGCCCGGTTGCGACGAGCGGCCGTACGATCCAGGCGGTCCTTTTCGACGCCTCCGGGGCCGCTCCCTTGAAATCGGGACGTGCCCAGGCGATGCTGCTGGGCGAGACCGACCGAGTCGCCGCCGAGGCGAGGTTCGACCTGGCGCCGCCGAGGGTGACTTCCGACGGGACCGTACGCTCACAACCCTTCGAGTTCAAGTTTGGCGAACTCGCTTCCGGTGAGTACAACCTGCACTTCGAGTTCGAACGTCCCGATGGCGACCCGAGCCGCGTCACCACACAACCGATTATCGTCGCCGAGGAATCCACCCGCGAGCGCGATCTCCTGTGGGTCGATCTGCGCTGGCTTGTTCGGGCGCAGGACAAAGCCGCGCCCATCGACGTCCCCTTGGCGACCACGCGCGCGCGAAAAGAAAAACCCCCCTCCTCCAGGCGAAACGGCAGTCGGATTATCGCCAGGAACGCCCAGGCATACAAAGCCGCTTTGGCCTTGCTCGGCCATGGGGAGATGCCGCAGGCGAGGACCGCCCTTTTCGACCTCGAGTCGGAAGCCATGGCAAAGGTCTCGACCAGAGGTCTCGAACGCCTGCGGGCGGCCCAACTCGAGGTCGCCGAGGCCCTTGTAGCCAAAGACTCCGACAGTCTCTTACCGGTCATCGAGTTTCATCACTCAATCTATCTCGGCTATCGAAGTCGCCGCCTCTTCTCGCTGGCAACCCACGCGCGCCGCCTCGTCGAGGACCTCTCCGACATCTATGTCGTGAAGGGAGGAGCTCCGACGAATGCGGCAAATGCCTTCGTCAGTCTCGCCGGCTATCTGCAGGAGGCACAGCTCCTCAGCTCGAGCGAGCGGCTGTTTCTGCGTGCTCTCGAGCGTGACCCGAGCAACGTCACCGCGTTGCTCGGCCTGGCCGCCAACTTCGAAAAGGGAGGTCACTACAATGACGCGATCGGCTATCTGGAACGACTGATCGAGGTCGATCCCGACTCGAGCGAAGGCCTGCTGCGATTGGCCGTAAACCTCCAGCGAGTCGGCACACTCCCGCGAGCTCAACAGCTCTTCTCCGATGTCCTCGAGGGCTCGGGTCCGGCCTGGGTTCGCTGTCTGGCCGCCGAAGAACTAGGCAGAGCCTATCTGCGCGCCGGCGACCTGACCCGCGCCGTCGAAGTTCTCGAGAGGGCCTTGCCGATCGCGCCCCGCGAGCACAGCCCCTACGTACTTCTGGCATATCTTTACGATCGTCTTCACCAGCCGGCCAAGGCACTCGAAATGGTCAGCACACCGATCCCTCGTCCTGACGACCGGGCTTCGGCGCGCCAGGTGTACGATTCCTGGCCCTTTGCCTCCATGAAGACTTCCCGGGAAGCCCTCTCGAAGTTGGCGGCAGCCGGGCTACCCGCCTTGTCGCGTCTTCTCGACGGCGCGGCCTGATTAAGGGGGACAGGCACCCTTAATGTCCGCGCCGAGGGTTCCGGACAGCTCTACATTAAGGGTGCCTGTCCCCCTTAATCCCCCTTAATCTCGACCGCCCGGACATAGTAACCGGCATCGAGGCGCCGTGTCGAGATCATGGGGTCATCCACCCGTAGCTGGATCAAGTAGCGCCCGGGCCTCTCGGGACGCCAATCGTGACTCCACAACCCCCACGAACCCGATAATGCCCTCCTCGGCTGGTGAGTAACTCGCCGGTAAGGCCCGTTCGGCGCAAAGCGGATCGCCAGGCGATCGCCGCCAAGCCTCGAGTCATCGCCTCCCCAGCTCAGACCGCTGATCCGGTAGACCCGGCGGTCTTCGACTTGCCACGCTTCTACGCGCGTCGCCATCGCGGCCAGATCTACCGTCGCCGGCCGGTACTCGGCGGCCATCTTTGGGGTTCCGCTTTGATGCGTGCGGCTGGCGAACTCGATCATCTGATTTGTCGCGGGTTGCCGGTCGTCCACGACTTCGACACGCTCTACCCACTTGACGCAACAGCACCCATACCACCCGGGGACGACGAGGCGTACCGGGTGACCGTGGTCCGGTGACAATGGCGCGCCGTTCATGGCTGTCGCTAGAAAAGCGCCCGTCGATTCGAGATCTTTCAAGGGGAATACCCAGGAACAACCACCCGAGGAGTTGGTCGAGGCCGCCGAGTGGGTATCGAATCCGGACACCCGCACCGAGGCTGCCTCCGGTAAGGGCCCGGCCTCCTCAAACAGGGTGGAGAGAGGAACACCGGTCCAACTGGCGGCGCTCAGCAGCCCGAAGCGAACCCAGCGGCTGTTGCCCGCGCATTCCATAACGTGGATGCCCCGATCGCTGCTCCGTCCCGCGAGCCGAGCCGCGTCCAAGTCCTGCTCCTTCCCGACCCATCCGTCGACCCGGAGTCGCCACGGTTGCGGAGTCTCGAGACCATCCGGCTTCCCGGTCCGAATGAAAAACTCGTTGGAAGGAGTCAGCAGACGATCGGGCACGACCCGAGCGTGGTCCGTATAGAGACGGGTGTCGAGACCATCGTGGATGCGCTCTCCCAACGGCGCGTCGGGCTCGAGTTGAAATGGAACCCGTCCGATGAGCGTCCCGTTGGGAGCAGGAAACGACGTGTCCGAAACCGACTCCAGAGCCAAAGCGACCCGCGGATCCAGCAACAGGGCTCCGCCCACTCCGAGCACCCCACCCAGGAAACCGCGCCGGCTAGGGGCCGCTCTGCGGTAGGATTCTTCCGAGAAACCTCGATCGTTCATCGTCGTCCAGTCTGCACTAGATCTCCGTCTCCATCAAGACAGCTCTCCAAGCCGACGCCATCGAGAGCGCTTGGCGGGGACGTGTTAATCTCGCTCGTCGGTAGCAGCCCGTTACTCCCCCTTCGAGACCCTCATCGCATGAAAGCTCTCTCAGCCCTGCTCGCTGCGGTCTGTCTCGCTTGTCTCCCGGGATTCTCGGTCGCGGGCTCGGCCTCGACCGAGCCGCAAACCGAGAAGAGACCCAAGGTCCTGTTTGTGGGTGTCGACGGCGCCAGCTGGAAGGTCATCGGGCCGCTGCTAAAGAGCGGTCAGCTCCCCGCCCTGGCCCGCCTTCACCGCCAAGGCGCCCACGCTCCCGATTTCGACACCCTCGAGGAAGCCGTCGCTTCACCGTTGATCTGGACGACGATCGCCACGGGGCGCACTCCCGCCGATCACGGGATCGAGTCCTTCGTCACTCCGCTCCCCAACGGCGCCATGGTCCCGGTGACCAGCAGCAGCCGCAAGGCCCGCGCCATCTGGGAGATCGCGAACCGGAACGGAATGACTGCCGGCATCATCGGCTACTGGGCCAGCTGGCCGGCCGAACGGATCAGGGGCTATGTGATCACCGATCACGCAAACGCCGCCTTCTCGGAGTTTCTCGTCCGCGACGGCCGGTTATGGCGAGGCGCCGATCCCGCCTTTCTGAGTCGTCTGCGCCGCGACTTCTATCCTCCGGACATTGGGGCAACGCTGGCCAAGCACTGGATCACACGTGAAGATTTTCCGTACCAGGACCTCCAGGACCGGGCCGGCTACTCTCCGGAGCAGACCGAACAGCTCGGCAAGGCACCCTGGAATGTCTTTGGCGACTACTACTCGCTCCTCAAGACGATGTATCGCGTCGATTTTCCACTCTTTCTGATCGCGCAGGATTTGATCTCGAGTCGACCGACGGATCTCGTCATGCTGTACCTCCACGGTCCGGATCCCATCCAACACGTTGCGTGGGATCTCGCCGAGCCCGGGGCTTTTGAGGAGCCCAACGCGAACCTCGAGCGGGATCGGGGACTCGTCGAGGGTGTCTACCGCGCGGTCGACAGTATGCTGGGCGAGCTGTTGGAAGACATCGACGAGAACACCTGGGTAATGGTCGCCTCGGACCATGGCGTCCAGGCGTCGACCGCCGACCGCAGTCGTCCCGGTGAGCATCCCTATAGCGCCAAGGGAGTTCTCTTCCTCGACGGGCCACACGTCAAGCCCGGCTACAGGATCAAGGGCGCGACACCCTACGACCTCATGCCGACTCTCGCGTGGCTTCTAGACATCCCTCTCTCCGAAGAGCTCGAGGGCAGGATTCTGACAGATGCCTTCGAGGCGGAGTTCGTCTCCGCCCGGCCGGTAACCAAGGTGGCGAGCTATGGTGCCCGCGAGACCTCGACGCCGCAGAAGTCAGAGGGCGACAAGTTGATGCTGGATCTGCTCAATGCTCTCGGCTACATCGAGAACTAGCCCGAAACGCCGGGAGCTCGGCTAGTGTTTCGAGTGCGGGCTCGGCTCGTGCGTCTCGTCGCTGAGCTGAGCTTGCGGCGGTGGCGGGAACTCTCCGTTCTCGGTCGAGAAGAAGATAAAGAATCCCGCCATCGCGTCCTGATCAACGCTCGTGGGGTTGTCGTAGATCGCCCGGAGGACAAACGTGTCAGCCGGCGAAAACGCGTATCCGTCGGGGTTCTGAAGAAACGGCATCTTGATCAACCGGTCGTTCTCACCAACCGAGCCGACGCCCTTCCAGACCGTTTCTCCCCGGGTCTCGTTGATGAGCTCCAGAGATCGACCGTAGGGATGTAGATGAACTCCCAACGCTCGAATGACACCACTGTAGGGGAATCGGTAGCGGCTCTCTCGGATGTCTCCCCCAGGCGGCACCATGTACATATGCGGATCGACAATCGAGGCTACGGTGGTGTAAAGCGGTGTCAGAGGCTCGGCCAGATCCGCGTCACGGACGAAGTACACGGTGACCTCGAGTCCTGCAACCACCGGCACGTCCGTTCGGTTGTTGAACATCGGCGCCATGTCCAGCTCTTCACCGACATCGACGAAGATTCCAAATCCCTCCGGAAGAACCAACCTCAGGTTATAAGCGTCGGAAAAGAATCCCTTGAACGGAATGCCATTGGTCGGCCTTCCCATCCAGGCATCCGGAACCGGAGTTCTCAACATCGTATGGCAGCGCAGCTCATCGTCCACCGGCTGGCCGTCGGCATCCACGATCGCGCTCTGATACCCGATCACCCAGACGGGCTCTTCGAACCCAAACGGCTCGATGCCACCCGGAAGCTGTTGCAAGCTGTCGGTCTCGAGGTCGAAGGGCCCGAACTTCATACTGCTCGAATACACCTTGAGGCCGTTCGCCGAGACGGCGCCGGCAGTCGTGAGAATCGTCCAGCACGCCAACCAGGCGGATCGCCGAAAAACTCTTGAAACGACTCGCTCTTTCATCTCCGTAGACCCCTCCAACACAAAAAGAATACCAGAGCCGGACCGCTACGAATTCGCGCGTAGCCATTCGCGGGTCTGGGAGATCTGCGGCAAATCCGGATCGGCTGTCGCCCACACTTCGATGAGCCTCTGCATGGCCTTCCGAGCTTCGGGCTTGCGCCCTTCTAGGACATAGGAGCGCGCGATGCCGAACATCGCGTGGCCGCTGTTGGGACGCAACTCCAGCACACGATCGTAGGCACGGCGCGCATCGTCCCAGCGCCCGGCCCTCAGATACGCATCGGCCAGGCTTTCGAGCGCGGGTCGCGCGACGTGCGGTGGCTCCCAATAGCCGAGCTCCTCTTCCGCCTTGACTGTTCGGTGTAACTGGACGATGGCCTCTTCATGCCGCCCCTGCAAGCTGAGCAGCGAACCCGCGAGCTCAAAGGACGCTACCGCAAGAATTCGTCTCGCGGCATCAAAGTACCAGTCGGCTCCGAGGTTGGCTTGCTCGCGGCGCAACGCGAGGTTCTCCTCGAGTAGCCGCTTCAGATTTGCGTCGGCTTCGGTGACGAGACCACGGCTAACTGCCGACATGCCACGGGCATAGATCGCCAAAGCGGCATAATAGCGAGGCGCCAGCGGGCTTGGCGACGAACCGGTCGCGCCCAGGGCTTCCAGACTTTCCCCTGCTCGATCCCACGCGCCAAAACGCATGTGCAAACGGGCAAGAGCCGTGCGACCGCCATACAAGGCAAAGCCTGACCCGACCGCGTGGTGGCGGCCGGCACCAACACCCAAGGCCCCCAACGTCTCCGCCCAGCGCCGGCCCTGCTCGTAACGGCCACTCTCCGCGGCAGCTGTCACCAGATAGTCCAGATTGTGGGCATAGTTCCAGTTGTCCACGGGGTCGACGCCGCTCTCCGCGAGGTATTCCCGGTCGAACTCGAGCGACACCGTAAAGGCCTCGAGCGCCTTCTCGTAGTTGCCGATCTGGTACCAGACGTGGCCCGGCATGTGGAGCACGTGCCCCGAGTTGGGGGCCAGAGACGGCAGCAAGAGCGCGCTGTCGAGGGCCGCGCCGGGGTCGGGGCCGTACTCGTGAGCGTGAACCCAATAATGGTGCACACCCAGATTGTCGGGGTGGCTCTCGAGCAGGGGTCGCAGAATCTCCTGCGCCCTCTCGATGGCGTCGAAACGACCCTCGCGGCGAGCGGCATCGGTCACATCGCCGCACGTCTCGGTA
>JAOTZA010000002.1 GCA_029861655.1 Acidobacteriota bacterium
AGCGATCGCGGTGAGGGCAACGCCCAGGGCAGCAGTCAACCAGCCGATGACGGCCAGCAACCTCCGGTGGTACCGAACGTCAAGGGCGAGGTAGATCGTCAGGACCCCGAACAGCGCGTAGACCGCTGACAGGGAACGCGTGAGGTACTGGATCAAGGGTGTGTTCTCGAGCGGTCCGAGCCCCAACCAGTCATTGCCGATCTGCATCCAGGTGAACGGCATGACCATCGGCACGACGGCCAAGGTGGCCGTCACGCCGAGGAAAAGGAGAAGCCGTTTCAGAACTTTTTCGGCTAGCTCGGGTCGCATGGCGGAAGAATAGCGTGGTGGCCGGGTGATATTGTGGCGAAGATTAAGAAAAACAAGGGTTGACGGTAGCGGCTGACGCCTCCTAGCCTGAAACTATGTCCGAGATCCTGAAAAACATCGTTCTCTGCTCCGATGGTACGGGTCAGGCGGGAACCAAGGCCCGGGGCTCGAATGTCTGGCGGCTGGGGATGGCCGTGGATCGACACGATCACGAAAGAGACGGGGAACTCCGCCGGCAGATCGTCTTCTACGACCAAGGCGTCGGAACCTCGGCCTTGAGTGTAAAGAAGACCCTGGGGAGTGCCTTCGGATATGGGCTGGCGGAGAGCATGTGCCATCTCTACATCCATCTCGCCAGGACGGCATCGCCCTCTTGAAGGCAAGCAAGAATCGAGTTCGCAAGATGAGGAACCAGGGTATGGATATCTGGCGCCGGGTCTTCGATCGGAATGACTCGCTCGACGGGCTGCGGGGCTCGTAAACGGTAGCCTCCGGCGGATGGTCATTGCTTTCACTCGAGAGGTTAGCTCCAGTATCGGCCGGTGCGAGCTGACCCACCTCGAGCGCCAGCCGATCGACTTGGGGAAGGCGCGCGACCAGCATAGAGACTACGAACGGTTTCTTTGGGACGCGGGCTGTACGGTCCGGAGACTTAAGGAAGAGGCCGAAATGCCCGATGCGGTGTTTGTGGAGGACATCGCCGTTGTTCTGGACGAGGTGGCGATCATCACCCGGCCCGGGACTCGTTCACGCCGCCGCGAGAGGCTGTCGATCACCCAGGCGCTCGAACCGTTTCGTCGCTTGGCTCGTATCCGAGCGCCGGGCACTCTGGACGGGGGTGACGTCCTCCGGATCGGCCGGACACTCTATGTTGGGCAATCGATACGCAGCAACGAAGAGGGCCGGCGTCAGTTGCGAGCGGTTGTCTCGGGCTATGGATACTCGGTGCGTCGTGTCGCGGTCGTCGATTGTCTGCACCTCAAATCCGCGGTGACCGTGGTCGCCGAGGACAACCTGCTGTTCAACCCCGGCTGGGTGGATGCGAACGCGTTCCAAGGCGTACAAGCCATTGCGGTGGATCCAGAAGAGCCCGCCGCGGCGAACGCCTTGCTGGTCGCGGGCCGGGTGGTCCTGCCGGCGCAGCACCCGAGGACGATCGAGCGACTGAGCCGGTCCGGTTTCGATGTCAGGCCGGTGGATGTCTCCGAGCTGACCAAGGCGGAAGGAGGCGTGACCTGCTGCTCTCTGGTCTTCGACGAGAAAGTGGCGATTTGAGCCTACTCTTCGCCCAGGAGCAACTCTTGATGGACGATCGAGTCGATCCCCGATAATTCGTCCCACACCCCGACCGCGATTCTCGCCGGCCCGCCCCGGGCCACCAAGGTCATCAGGTGTCCGATCTCCTTGTCGAGCGCCTCCTCGAGCCGGGCTGCGGGCACCTTGATCGGGTAGGGGCTCTGCTGAACGTCCGAGACTGCGCCGTCTTGGTCCTTCACCGCGACATAGAGCCGCAACCGACCGCTGTATGACGGGCCGTTGGGCACCAGAGTAACTTTTGAAAAAGGCACCCGCACCAAAACCGGTAGGCGGAACTTGTTGCGGCCGCTTTTCTCCCAGCTCCCAAAGTCCACCTGGATCTCCAGCGGGTTCTTGTCCACATCGAGGAGCAACGAAGAAAGCGTTCGATCGGCCATCAGCTCCGCGGCCGTCTTGGCGACATAGCCCGAGCGATGCCGCACCACCAGTCCGGGTGGCTTCACCCGCACCTCGATCCGCCGGTAGCGGTTGGAATCGATGTCCGCCGGGCTGTATCCCAGTGAGTAGAAACTGTCGAAGTCGTCGGCCAGTCGGTCCAAGACCTTGTCGAAGTTGAAGGTCCCCAGAATCGCTGTTCCTCCCGTGGCCTCGGCGAGTTCGCTCAGCGGCTCCTGGAGATTGGCCTTGCGCATGTGAGCAAACGCCGTCGGTCCGGCGTTGCCGACAATGGCGGCGCCGCCGGTCGCCGCCGAGAGCCCCATCGTGGTCGGTCCGCTGGCGTCCAGGGTGTAGAAGGTCACCTGGTGAGCGTTGGCCTCGCGCACGATCTCCTCGAAGAGACTCGTCTGGTCTTCACCCAGGGCATCGCTCGAGGCGTGGAGACCGGCGGTGCGCAGCTGGCGGCTATCGAAGATCTCCTGAATCTGGGCGTAGAGGCCTTCACCAGGTCGCTGTGGCAACCCCTCGCTGACATACATCAGGGACTTGCGTCCGGGAAGACCGGAAAGCGAGCGCACGGTATCCCGCAGCAACCCGGTCGACCGTCTGAGCTCGCTCTGCGCCGACTCCACATAGCTGCGAAGGTGTTGGTAAGCGTCCCGAGGGTCGTCGTTCAAGGTCATCGACTTGATGGTGCGCAAGAGAGCCGCCTCATCGACCTGCCGGTGGGTTGCCGCCTTACGCATCTTGTTCAACGAGCTCGCCACCGTCACCCAGTCGCCGGTGAACGGTTGGATCGCTTCGGCGCCGAGGAAGGCGCCGACCAGCATCACGCGGTCTCCGTTCCCCATAAAGCCTTGGAGAAATCCCTCGATGTTGCGGATCGCACGGTTTCGGCTTGACGGTCGCAAGTTGAAATGATCGATATAGACCACCAGGCTGATCGGGTGCTGGACTCCCGGTGGAGTCTCGGCGGGCGAGCTCTGCTTGTCGGTGGTCCGGCCGGGCTCGGGGCTGCTTTCGACTCGCCGGTCCCGATCGACGGCAAAGAAGTTGGTGAGCTCGACCGGCCGGCCGTCTTCCAGGACCTCGAAATCGCCCCTCGTCAACCCGGTGACACGGCTGCCTTTCTTGTCGAAAACAAAGGCCTCGATGTTGACCACCTGGACATCCACCCGATCCACAAAAAGGGACGATGGCGGTTCTTGCGCCGCCAACGGCGCAAGACCGAGACCCAGCAACAGCAAAGAAGGCGCTGAGCTCGTGAACCCGTTATGTCCGAAGATCATGGTGTGTTCGAAGAATGGGATGCAGTTCTCTTGCCGGGCCGCAACCGACAACCGAGATACTAAGGTCTCAGGACACTACGCGTCTTTGACCTGGGTGGATCGGCCACATTTCGGTTGGGGCGGCGGCGACGCTCAGATTGCCGCTTGTGGGCGAGAAACGGGTAGTCTCGGCGGCATGACTCGAACGACACACCACCTGAGCCTCGATTCTCTCCGGTGGGTAGGGCTTCTGAGCCTCTCGTGCATCCTGATGATCGCTTGCGGCAGGACCGCCCCCGAGGGCGACACCGTGAGTGAACGCACCGCCGCCGCCACCGAAGTGGCGTGGTTCGAAGGCACTCCGGACGAGGCGTTTGCCTACGCCAAAGCCAAGGGTAAGCCGCTTTTTCTTTACTGGGGTGCCGAGTGGTGTCCGCCGTGCCACTACTTGAAGGACAAGATCTTCCATCGGCCGGAATTTGTGGGGCGCTCACGAGAATTCGTGGCGGTCTATCTCGACGGTGATGACGCGAGCGCCCAAATTCTGGGCGAGCAGCTGGATGTTCAGGGCTACCCGACGGTGATGGTCTATAGCGCCGAGGGTGAGGAGCTGCTGCGCATGCCGAGCGATGTGCCGGTTTCGCGCTATGCCGCCATCATGGATCGGGCTCTGCGTCTCGATCGGCCGGTGAAGGAGATCCTGGACGCGGTGCTTGCGGTCGGCCCAGCGCGGGCCGACGAGGCCGATCTGGATGTGTTGGCCTACTACTCCTGGGGTCAGGACAGTCAGATCGATCTGGCCGAAGAGGAGCGTCTGGAGACTTTTCGCCGTCTGTGGGAGGAGACACCGGGCGGACAGGTGGGCGTACGGGCTCGGTTTCTGGGTCTCTATGTCGGTGAGGCGGCAAGCCGCGCTCGCGATGCGGGCGAGGGGGATGAACCGTTGCTCGGGGAGGCGGAGCGCGTGCGACTCACTGAGGCGATGCTGGCTCTCCTCGCCGACCCTGCACTGTGCCGGGCGAATGTCTTCGATGTCACCTACGGAGCCGAAGGCGCAATCGGACTGCTGCAGCCCGAGCGCGGTACCGGGAGAACAGAGCTGATCGAAGCGTGGCGTACCGCGGCAGTGCGCTTCGAGAGCGACCAGGAGCTCTCCACCGACGATCGTCTGACCGCACTGGCCGCGAGTATCGATCTCGCTCGGCTCGAGACCGAAACCGAAGCCGACATTGAGGAGGCGCCGCTGCCGCCGTCGCTGGTGGAGCGAGCGCGAAAGCATGTGGAATGGGCCGTCGGATCGGTGAGCGGCGGCAGCGAACTGCAGACGGTGCTCAACACTGCGGCTTTTCTGCTCGACGAGGTCGGGCTTGCCCAGGAGGCTCAGGATCTTCTGGTGGACAAGCTCGACGAAGCGGAGGCACCGTACTACTTCATGTCCTGGCTGGCGCGCCTCAAGAAAGACGGTGGCGAGACCGAGGAGGCGCTGACCCTCTATCGACAGGCTTGGGAGTCGGCCGGTGGGCGCTACACTCGCTTTCGCTGGGGTTCGACCTATCTGCGGCGGTTGATGGACTTGGCGCCCGAGCGCGCCGAGGTGATCGAGACCGACTCGCTCATTATCCTCGACGAGCTGCTGACTCACGATGATGCCTTTGCCCTCGGCAACGGCTTGCGTCTCGGTCAATTAGAGGAGGCTTATCGTGAGTGGAACGAGGACTCCACCCACGATGGAACCGTCGGCCGCATCCGCGACCGCGTGCGCTCGGCCTGTGAGCGATACCCGACGGAGGGCGAGGACTCGCAGCGGGATCGCTGCCTGGGCTTTCTGGAGGAGGAAGCCTGACGTCGTAGGACGCGATCAGCTTTCGACCAGGAGCTTCTTGTCGATCTTGCCGATAGCCGTCTTGGGTAGCTCTTCGAAAATCTCGACAGTTTGTGGCAGCTTGTACTTGGCCAGTCGTTCTGCCAGGAAGCTCCTGAACGAGTCCTGAGAGAACTCGATGCCCGCGGCGATGACCAGACAGGCCTTGCCGACCTCGCCCCACTTTTCGTCGGGCACGCCAACCAGGGCAGCCTCGGCCACGCCCTTGTACGCGAGCATCACCGATTCGACCTCCGCCGGGTACACATTCTCGCCACCCGAGATGAACATGTCTTTGGAGCGGCCCTTGATGGTGTAGAAGCCCTCGTCGTCTTTGACTGCGAGGTCGCCGGTCCAAAGCCAGCCGTCCCGGATGGCCGCGGCCGTGGCCTCGGGTCGCTTCCAGTAGCCGCTCATGACGTGGGGGCCGCGAATCAGGAGTTCCCCGGCCTCCCCTCGGTTGACCTCGCCTCCCGCCCCATCGACGATCTTCATGTCGATGTGGAAGATCGGCATTCCGACCGAGGTCGTCTTGTCGCGCACGCGGTCTTTTGGGAGCCAGAAGTTGTTGCCGGTGGCCTCGGTCAAACCGTAGCCCATCTTGAAATCGACACCGCGACTCCAGAACCTCTGCATGATCGGCAGCGGGCAAGGCGCACCGCCCGAAATCACCAGTTCGAGCTTGGAGAAGTCGGCTTGCTCCCAGCGCGGATCGGCCTGAATCATTTGGTACATCGTGGGTACGCCCACGTAGTGGGTGACGCCGCCCGTCTCGATCAGATCGAAGGTCTCGTCGAGACTGAACTCGCGGCAGAGGATGGTCGTGCCGCCGACGTGGACCAGCGGCACCATAAAGATGTTGGGACCGCCGACATGGAAGAACGGCAACTGGAGCGCCGCCACGTGACCGCCATGGATACCCCACGAGACAATCGTGTTGACGCTGTTCCAGGTGATGTTGCCGTGGGTCAGGACAGCGCCCTTGGGTAGACCGGTGGTGCCACCCGTGTAGTAGATGCCCCAAGGATGATCGAGCGAGAGATCGGGAAGGTCCTCGATCCGTTCGGGCTGCCCGTCACGCTCCGAGAACGAGTGGTCGCCGGGGCGGGTTCGCCGAACGCGATGACTTCACGGATGCTGTCAAGCGAGGGGCGCAGCTCTTCGACCTGCGAGCACCAGTCCGGGCTGTAGAACAGCACGCGCGGCTCGGCATCGGTTACGATCTCGCGCAGCTCGTGCACCGTCAGGCGCCAATTGAGATTTTGGAGAATGGCTCCGATCTTGCCAGCGGCCCAAAAGAGATCCACGAACTCCGGGCAGTTGGAGGAATACACGGAGACCAGATCACCCTTCTCGACTCCGAGCGATCGCAGGTAGTTGGCGGTTTGGTTGACGCGCGCGTTCCAGGCGGAATAGGTGATCTGTGCCCCTCCGAGTCCCTCTATCAGCCCGACGCGGTCGGGGGTCAACCCCGCGCGCTTGGCAAGCCAGTCGGTGACGTAAGCGGATTCGTGTGGATTCATTTCTTTCCCCACTGCACGATGCCGGCACCCCAGACATAGCCGATGCCGGCTCCGAGGATCACCATGAGATCGCCGTCCTCCAGCGCGCCGGTACGCTCACCCTCGATCATCGAGAGGATCGCGTCCTGCTCCCCGATGTGACCGATGTGGCCGAGATAGACAGACTGGTCCTTTGAGAGACCGAGAAGCTCGAGAATCTGTGCGTGCGCCGAGGGCTTGACCAGGAGCATGTTCAGGTACCCGAGGTCGTCTCGGTCGTAGGGAGATCCGTCTACCTTATTTCCCGACTTGGCAAGAGCCTGGTCGACGCAGCGCATCCAGTTGTCGATCGAAACGTCCCCGAGCCGGCTCTTCATCGCCTCCGGCTCGACCAGGTCGAATTTGAATCGACCTGCCGCCACCGCCTCGTCGCTGGGGTGCTCGAGGGTGCCGCTCGCCGGCACGACAACGTGGCGACTCATCGAGCCATCGGAGATCAGGTGGGTGCCGAGAACCTGGTTCTCCGGCCAATCGCGCCGCACAATGAGCGCTCCTGCGCCCGCACCGATGTTGAACAGGAACGACGTGCGCGGGTTCGAGAAATCGATGAAGTCGGCGACCGTGTAGCCGCCCGCGATCATGACGGTCTCGACCGACGGATCCTCGCGCATCAGGGCGCGCGCCAGCTTGAGGGCCGCGATCGTGGTGGCACAACGCATGTGGACGTCCATGCCCCAGGCGTTGATCGCGCCGATCTCTGAAGCCAGGTCGATACCCGCTGTCCACAGGGCGTACTCCTTCCACTCCTCGGTGGTGCAGAGCAGGACATCGATCTCCTTGGCGTCCATACCCGCTGAGTCCAGGCACTGTTTCGCCGCTCGCGCGGCCATCTCGTTGGGATGAACGTTGGGGTCGGTGACGTGTTTGCGCTCGATGCCGAGCTTTTCGCGGATCACCCACTCCTCCATCCCGCTGGCCTGGGCGATGTCGGCGGCCGTCATCACCGTCTCGGGCAGGTACATCCCGGTGGCGACGATCCCCATGGTGGAGGTTTCGGTCATCCGCTCGCTTGCCGCTTGCGAAAGGCGAGATGAAGGATTCCACCGACGAGAGTCGCGGCCACGATGCCCAGCGCCGTCGAGATTCCGGGGTTCTTCACCGTGACGCCGACGTAGTAGGGGAAGTAGTTCTGGCCCGTGTAGTAGAGAGCGAAGTGCACCACGACGGCCGTGACCGCGGCGGCGACGACCGCGACACGGGGCGTGTCATGAAGAAACGTGCCGAAGAGTACCGGGACGAACGCCGCCGCAAAAAAGGCGTAGACACCCAGCTGGGCGAAGATGATCACGCTCAGGTTGGGTGACACCAGCTGCCAGTAGGCCAGACCGAAAGACACGACGGCAAGACCCGTGATGACGACGCGGTTGAGAATAAACAGGTAGTGGTCCGTCAGGGATCGTCCCGTGACCCAGTCGTGGATGGTGTGAATCAAGTCGTTGGTGATGATGATCGACATCGACTGAATCAGGCCTTCCAGGGTCGACATACCGGCCGAGATGAGACCGAGAAACACCAGCACGCCGACAAACCAGGGAAACTGGGTCACGAGATAGACCGAGGTCACGCTGTCCGGGGCAATCGCCTGGCCGTTGTGAACCAAATCGGGGAACTCGAGCCGGGCGTAGAGACCGACGAGCACGACCAGAAAGAAGAGCATCTGAACGATGATTCCCGCGACGAGATAGCGGTTGACGTCCCGCTTCTTCTTGAGCAGGAGAGACTTGGTGATGATGTGCGGTTGGCACACGATGGCCATTCCCACGACGATGGTGCAGAAGATCACTTCGAAGCCGTCTCGAAAGAGCGGGCTCGCGGTGTTGAACAGCGTGGCGAGATGGGGGTCGACGGTTCGCAGTCTCTCGACGAAGCCGCCCACGCCTTGCGCGAAATGCTCGTAGCCCGAGCCCAGCAGGATCACCGCGACCACCAGCATGATCACGCCCTGGATGGTGTTGGTATAGACCATTGAGTTGGCGCCGCCGAACATCATGTAACCAAACGAGAAGGCGACCAGCGCGGCGAGCACCAGGGTCTCGTTGAGACCCAGCGAAGCCGCAATGACCTTGGTCAGACCGACGAGGATGAGCACGATGAAGGTGACCAGCAGTAGAGAGAGGATGGCAAAAAACACCGCAAAGCCCTTGCTCTCATACCGCTGTCCGACCCATTGCGAGAGCGTCAGGGCCTTGACCGACTCACCGTACTTTCGAAAGCCCTTGGTCAGCACGATCAAGGAGGCGAACATCGAGATCGGCAGCACGACGCACAGGCCAAAGACTGCGCTGAGACCGAAATAGGCGACAAGCCCCGGGTTGATGATGAAGGTCGCGGCACTGGTCGTCGACGCGGCCAGGGCCAGACCCACCGCGATCGGCGAGAAGGCGATGTTGCCTACCGCGTAATCGGCGACGCTCTTGTTGCGGCGAGCGCCGCGCACGACCAGGACGATAATGGCGGCCATGTAGGCGAGTACGAGCAGCCAGCTGGCGATGATGTTGATTTCCATCTAAAACCCCGTCGATTTGGCTTTCATGAACGCTCGGAGCATCGGGAAGAAGACGTCCTTTCTTTCGAGGTAGAGGACGTGTCCGGCACCCTCGACCAGTTCGAAACGGATATCGGGGAAGATATCGAGCATTTTCTTTTGCTGCCAGAGCGGCAGAACACGGTCCTGCTCGCCGGAGACCAGGAGCGTCGGGGTCTTCACGCGGCGGTACTCGGGGTAACGCTCCTCGAGCCCCCTGAAGAAGGGGTCTTGGGCCTCGGTCAGCCGCACCAGGGAGTGGATGCGGTCCTTGTAGCGCTCGAAGAAGCGCTGACGCATGTCTTGGAGAGTCTCAGGATCAAGCGCTTCGAGAAACGGTTCACCAAAGATCTTCTCGTAGAGGTAGTGGGTGTAGATCTCGAAGCCGACCGGGCCCGAGCGGTAGAAGAGTAGTGAGAGAGCCTGGTACATCTCGAACTGGCGCTCGTGGCTCAGCAAGATCCCGGACAGGGTCAGGGTGTGTAGCCGATCCTGATAGAGCCGGCCGTAGTCCAGGGCGATGAAGCCGCCATAGGAGATTCCCATCACATGAATCTTGTCGATGCCGAGATGATCGATGATGCCGGTGAGGTAGTGGCAGAAGTCCGGGATGAAATGGGGTTCGTCGGGGCACGACGACCGACCCTGCCCCAGATAGTCGTAGAGGATGACGTCGTACTCGTCGGTGAGCTCGGGCAGGCACCAGTACCAGGCCGGCGTGTGCATGGCGAGACCGTTCAGGAGACAGACCGCCTCCTTGTCGCCCTTGCCGTGGTACTCCCAGTAGATTCGGTGCTCGCCGAAAGGCAGGTGCCCGCTCTTCTCGGGGACGACTTCAGCCATCGTCTGCTCCCGCCTCGTGGAGGTCGACTGCTGCCCCGATGGGTGCTGCGTTGTAGCGGGCGAGCTCCGTCTCGACCGAACCCCGTTTCGGAATGACTGCCGACTTCCTGGAACGACGGTCGACACGGAGGTCGACCGCTACGGGAGCCGTCTCGCTTCGTTCGATCCTCGGCATCAGGCCACTTGTTTGAGAACCGTGCACACCGAGGCGCAGATCGGGCCACCGATGTTGAAGGTCGCTGCAACTTCGGCATCCTGGCGCTGCAGCTCGGTTGGCGCCTGGCCCAGCAGCTGTTTGGCGGCCCAGCCGATCATCGCAACGCCGGTGGCGCCGATCGGATGTCCCTTGGCGATGAGCCCCCCGGATGTGTTGACCGCGCAGTCTCCATGCACCGAAGCCCGACACTCCTTCCAGAACTCAGCGCCTTCGCCGTAGCCGGCCTTGCCGATGACTTCGACGCCGATCGCGCCCATCACGGTGAAGCAGTCGTGGACCTCGGCGACCGTGACGTCGGCGGGCGTGACGCCCGCCGCCTCGTAGGCGGTGTTCATGGCCCCGAGGGCCCCGGCCGGGCGCAGCACGTCACGGCCTTCTTTCTGGATCGGGTCGGTCGCCTGGGCGAATCCGGCCAACTCGACACACTCCTGTTTCGCGACACCGAGCTTGGCCAGGCCTTCTTCGGTCGCCAGGATGAGTCCGGCATAGCCATCGGTGATCTGCGAACAATCGTAGGTCTTGAGCGGTAGGCCGTCGACGATGTAGCGATTGATGCCTTCGATCGTCGTCGCCTGCTCGAGGGTGAGATCGACTCGGCTCATCTGGGCGTTGGGGTTATGAGTGGCGTGCCCGTACTCGGCCACGGCGATACGGGCGAGGTCTTCTTCGCTGACTCCGTGGGTGTCCATATAGAGCTGCATCACCTCGGCGAAGAGATGGGGAAAGATGTAGGCCTTGCCCTCCCGCTCATCGGGGTGTGAGAAAACGCCCAGCGCCCGGCCGATCCGTTTGCCATCCATCTTGCCTTCGTCGTTGCGCATCTTCTCGAAGCCGACGGCGATACCGACATCTCCCAGCCCGAGCAGAAGTTTGTGAGCCACCGAAAGAACGGCTTGGCCGCCCGAGGCGCAGGCGTTCTCGACCGATTCCATCGGCTTGCCTTCGAGCCCCGAAACCATGGCCATCAAACCGCTCAGTAGGCCCTGATCGTTGAGGGTGAAGCCGCAGGCAGACGCGATCGAGCCGACGTCGATCGCTCCCGGCTCGCAATCGATCTCGGTGCAGGTGCCAACGACCGCGTTCGAGACGATCTCGGGAACCGTCATCGTCTTCAGTTTGCCGAACTTTGATTGGTGATAGGACGCGATAAAGAGCGGCTTGTTGAGCATGGGATCTCCTATTGGGTCTTGTGCCGCCGCAGGAACTCGAGGCAGACCTCGGTCAACCACTGAGGGTCTTCCGCGACCAGGGCATGGCCGCTGGTCTCGTGGGTGCGGGTCTCGGCGCCGCGAATGGCGGCAGCCAGAGCGATCGAACGCTCCGGCGGAATGACTTGATCTTTGGCCGCGATGACGACCAGGGTCGGGCAACGAATAGACTCCAGATGGGGTCGCGCGTCGAGGGTTTCCATGGCGGCCATGATGCCTTCCAGGCCCTCGAACCAGACATCCGGAAGGGCCGCAACCTGCTCGCGACGCTGGGCGAGCTCGTCCGTGTACTTTGCTTGGAACTGGCGGGAGTAGACCTCCTCGACGACGCGGTCGTGGAGCCGGCCTTTGTCGCCACCGGCCAGGGCATCGGCCACCAGCAGTCGCAGATCTTCGACCCCCTGCCAGATCGATTTGGTCGCATAGTCCATGACAGTGACCGCGATCAGGGATCGCACCCGCTCCGGGCGCAGGGCGGCGAAGAAGAGACCGACCTCACCGCCGTAGGACGTGCCGAGGACGTGCACCGAGTCGATCTCGAGATGGTCCAGCAAGGCCGTCAAATCCTCCGCGTTCTCGGCCATTGCGGCCGGCGCCCTGCCCGGGCTCAAGAGCTGCCCGCGCAGGTCGTTGAGAATCAGGCGGTGGCTTTTTACGAGCCGGGCCGACACCGGACCCCAGGCGGCGTAGGTCATCAACCCGCCGTTGAGGATCAGGACGGGCTCGCCGTCGCCCTCGACCTGATGAGCCAGGACCTCGGTGGGCGTCATTGCGCGTCCTCGTTTCCGGCCTCGTCTGTCGTCTCGACAGAGTCGTCGACAACAGGTGGAGGAGGCTCAGTCCGGAGTACTTCACCCAGCCGGTCCGCGAGTTTTTCGGGACATTCGTTGGCCGGATGGTGACCGCAGCCCGTGATGGTCGTGATCCTTGAGCGCGGCAGCTGTGCGGCCATGCGCTCGGCATAGGCGAGCGTCATCAACTGATCGGAGGCGCCCCACAGGAGATCGACCGGAACCGTGACCTCTCCCAAACGACCCTCCAGCAAATGCGCGATGAGATCATCGAGCTCGCTGGTCATTCTCCCGATCGGTCCCTTGGCCGACTGCTCGACGATGTCGTCGAGAACAAAGTCGGGCGTCGGCGGGCTGGCGGGATCGCGCAGAGAGGTCATGAGCTTGCGCGCCGCCTCGCGGTCGACCGGGGTCAGGCTGAGATCCGGCCGGTCTCCGACCAGCCCTCCGCCGTTGATCAACACGGCACGCGCCACAGCTTGTGGATGGCGATGAGCATGGATGGTCGCCAGCCAGGCGCCCATCGAGTGTCCCACCAGAATCATCGGTCCGTCGCCGCCCACACTCGACAGGAGCTCTTCGAGACCGCCGTAGACGAGAGTCATGGGCAGCGGACCCTCGACGGGTTCACTATCCCCGTGACCGGCCAGATCGGGAACGAGGACCCGGTAGTCGGGCAGGAGACTCTCGACGATGCCCTGGAAGGCGCCCGCCTGATCCCCGACACCATGGACCAACACCAGCGCCTGGCCGTTGCCGGCTTCCCAATAGGCGAGTTGGCCGGCCGAGCTGTCGAAGCTCTTCAACTCGAGACCGGCTTTGGCGAGGGCCGAGCGTGTGGCCTTCTCGTACACCGCCAGCGGGTTCTCTCTGGCATACCAGAGAAGGCTGATCGTGACGATCACCAACAGAGCGAGGGCCGCGAGAGCCCACTTGAGAACGGATCCTTGTTGCCTCTTGACTCTCTTCATGACTTCCCTTCCGGTAGGCGCTGCACTCGGAAGGCACAGCCCGCCTGGTTGTAGCCGACACCCGAACCGATCAAGACGACCAGGTTGCCGGGTTTCACGCGTCCCCTGCCGACCGCGTCATCGAGAGCCATGGCGAGGCAGGCGGAGCCGGTGTAGCCGCACTCCTCCATGATCGTGTGAGTCCTCTCGAGCGGCAGACCCAGGTTCTCCATGACCAACTCGATCGAAGGCTTGCGGACCTGGGTGAACAGAACGAGGTCGATCTCGTCGAGGCTAAATCCCCCCTCGGAAGCCAACCTCCGGACCAGACGAGGCCAGCCCTCGTGGTTGATCTCGGGCGGGTAGCGCTCGACCAGTCGCACCTGGGTACGCCCCGCTTCGACGCTCTCGACCGAGGCCGGCTCGAACGTGCCTCCCGAATAGATGCCCCAGTTGCCGTGATACGAGCCGTCGGCCTGGGTCGCCGCGACCACGAACCCGGGGTTGGAGGCGGCTTCGAGGACGGCCGCGCCGGCGCCATCGCCGTAGAAGAAGACCGTCGGATCATCGGCAGCCGCCAGTTTGCGCATCATGTAGACGCCGACCACCAGAACCGTTCGCAGGCTGGGATTGGTCGACAACCAGCCGGCCGCTGTTGCCAGGCCGGTGGGGAAGGAGGCGCAAGCGCAGCCGATGTCGAAGGTCCCGGCGTTTCCGGCGCCGAGCTTATGCTGCAGAACGACCGAGGTGGCCGGGGTGATGTAGTCCGGCGAATCGGTCCCGACGATGATCAGATCGATCTCTTCCGGGCTGCGGCCGGCTCGCGCGAGAGCTCGCTCGGCGGCACGTAGCGCCAGGTCCGAAGTCGCCCAGTCGTCGGGCGCGTACCAACGTCTCTTGATCCCGGTCGAGGCTTCCATACTGTCGATAAAGTCTGGGAAGTCGTCCGAGAAACGACGGCGCAAAGCGTCGTTCGAGACCTCGATCTCCGGCAGATAACTGCCGGTGGCGATAATCTGACCGAAACGATTCAAGACGCCCTCACCTCAGGTGCCGATCACCAGGCCGCCGTCGACCGACAGCACGGTGCCGGTCACGAAGGAAGCGGCGTCCGAGGCCAGCCAGACATAGGCGTTGGCGATGTCTTCGGGCTCGCCCATTCGACCGATCGGCGTATGGGACACCATGCCGTCGAGAATCTTCTGCGGCATGGCCTTGAGGATCTCGGTGCCGATAAAGCCTGGCGCGACGGCGTTGACGCGGATCTTGTAGCGGCCCAGCTCGCGCGACCAGGTGCGGCTCAGGTTGATCACCCCCGCCTTTGTGGGGGCGTAGTTACTCTGCCCGAAGTTGCCGTAATGGCCGACCACCGAGGAGGCGTTGAGGATCACCCCGCCGCCGCCGCGGATCATGTGCGGAACGACTGCGCGGCCGCAGTTGAAGACTCCCTTGAGGTTGACGGCGATGACCGAGTCGAACTGCTCATCGGTCATCACCGAGGCGACTTCATCATCCTTCCACTTCACCAGTTGGGCGTCGCGAACGATGCCCGCGTTGTTGATCAAAACGTCGATCCGTCCGAAGCGCTCCGCAACTTCCGACGCAGCGGCATTGACCGCCGCAGAGTCCGAGACATCAACGGATTGGAACAACCCGTTGGTCGGCGCCTTGTCTTCACCGATATCCCATACGGCCACTTTGCAGTCTTCACCGGCGAAAGCGCGGACAGTGTCTCGCCCGATCCCCGCCGCGCCGCCGGTAACGACAACGACCTTGCCCACCAATCCGGTTTCGATCATGGCGACTCCTTTGTTGCTCGAAGCGGCCCCGGCGGTTTGCCGCCGGGGCCGTCTTCTGAGTGGTTGCCTATGCGATTACCAGAACTTGTAACCAAAGGTCGCGGTCACCGTCCGCGGCTGTCCGAGCGAACCCGTCAGGATGGCCAACGACGGGATGTTGTAGCCGTTGGTCAGATAGACCTCATCGGTCAAGTTCTTGCCGTTGATGGTGATCGACCAGTCACCATCACCCGACAGCCATCCGATCGAGGCATTCAGAAGATCGAAAGCCTCCTGCACGATCGGAGTCGTCCCGTTGCCCTCGTTGGTGAGCTCCGAATCGTCCCGGTAGGAGAAGCCGATCTTGCCGGAGACGAGGCCCCCCCAGGCCGCCTGGTTGACATTGAGGAAGAGCGCACCGGTGAATTCGGGGGCGTTGGTGATGACCTGGACGTCCGCCAGGGTGTTGTTGTCGGTGTCGACAAAGTTCTCGCTGGTGTCGAGAAAGCTCACGTTGCCCGACACCCCCAGCCAGCTCACCGTCGGCGACTTCCAGTCGAACTCGACCTCCAGGCCGTTGAGCGTCGCGTCGCCGGCGTTGACGAAGTCGCCGAGGAAGGACTCGGCCGTGCCATCGCCGTCGCTGTCGAACTCGGTGAAGGTCGAGACCTGAACGTCGGTGTAATCGCCGGTAAAGACGGCCGCGTTCAAGACCAGGCTGCGGTTGGCGAGGACCGACTTGACGCCCACCTCGGCCACCGTGAGTTCCTCGTCCTTGAAGGGCTCGCCGGTTTTTGGGACGAACAGCGTCTGGGCGCGGACGTTGAAGCCGCCGCTCTTGAAGCCGCGGCTCAGCGAGACGTAGCCCATGACGTCATCGTTGAACTGGTAGTCGAGCCCGAGCTTGGGCGAGACCGAAGAAAAGGTCTCGGTTTGGTCGTAGTCCGCCGTCACAAGCACCGGAACAGCAAAAGTATCGTCCAGGTAACCGGCATTGAACGCCCGGCCGTTCTTGTCCTCCTCGGTGAAGCGAGCGCCGAAGTTGAAGGTTAGCTGATCGTTGACCTGGTAGCTGCCGTCCCCAAAGATCGCCATCGACTCGGTCTTGGTGGTGCCGTCGGTCGTGCCGAACTGCGGAAAGGGCGGGAAGGGGAAAAGCGTCCCGTCGAGGAAGATGTTCCGCACCAGCCCACCGGCGAGGCCGTCGAAGTAGTAGAACCCGAAGACTCCGTCGAGCCTGCCGCCGCCGGTGTAGATGAATTGGAATTCCTGAGAATCCTGCTCATCGAAGTAATCCGCGAACACGTCGACGATTCGCGCCGGCGAGGTGTCGAAGTCGATGTTGTTCTGGGTGTCCGTCTCGCGATGAGCGGTGATCGATTTGAACTGCCACTCGTTGTTGATGTCCCAGATGATCGTCAGGCCGTAGCCCTCCGAGTCGGTGCTGTTGGTGGGTGGCAGACCGCTCTCGGTGTCGAAGTTGTCGAGGACCGGGCATGAAATCCCGTAGAACACCGTGCAGACGCCATTTGCCGCCAGCCGGGTCAAGCCCTTGGGTTCGGAGTCGTCCTCGGTGCGGTCGTACCTCAGCTTGACGGTCACGTCATCGGACGCCAAAAAGTCCAGACCCAGTCGAAAGGCCGTAGTGTCCTTGTTCGACACCTCTCTACCGGTGAACAGGTTGGTCCCGTAGCCATCGTGCTGCAGTGAAGCAAAGGCGAATTTGCCGCGTAGTTTGCCCTCGACCAGAGGACCGCCGAAGCTGAGCTTGATGTCCTGGTTCGAGAACGATCCCGGAGTGATGGAGATCCGTCCTTCCTTCGTGTCGGTCAGCTCCCGGCTCACGTACTTGATCGCGCCGCCGATGGTGTTCTTGCCATAGAGGGTTCCCTGCGGACCGCGCAGGACTTCGATCCGTTGGACATCGAAGACGTCCAACAGCGCGCCCTGGGGGCGGGCGATATAGACATCGTCTAGATAGAGACCCACACCCGGGTCGACACCCCAGAGCGGATCGGCCTGGCCGATGCCGCGCATAAAGGCGGTCAGGGTCGTCGACTGGTTGCGGCCCGGATAGATCGACAGATTCGGCACGCTGGCCTGGATCTCCGAGATGTCCATCGCCGCGAGATCCTCGAGGGCGTCACCCTGGATCATGGTGACCGCGATCGGCACCTCCTGAATGTTCTCCTCGCGTTTGCGAGCGGTGACCGTGATCACGTCGCTCTCCTGGTGCATCTCTTCCTCGGCCTCGGCTTCGGCAGTGTCTTCCGCTGTGTCGTCGTCCTGCGCCAATACGGGCGCTGTGGGGAAGACCACCACGAGGGCGAGCACCAGAAAGACCGCGCGGATCAGTAGTGCAGTGTTCGGTGAATTGTGATGTGAGTTGAATCGACTCATGCTTCCTCCTCTTGTGTCGGTCCCTACGCCGGGCCGGCTGGGTCCTGGGTGTGTTCGCCGCCGGGCCTTGGTAGCAGGCCGTATCGCAGCAAGCGGATGAACTCTTGGGTTGCCTCCTTGGGCTTCATTCCGAAGTGCATCGGGACCCCGAAGCACTTTTCGACCGTGTAGAAATAGAAGAACCAGCGGGTCGCGACCATCACGGCGACCATCGGATCGGCTTCGCCGAAGTCGCCGGCGGCCTGGCGGTCGCGAAAGCGCTCGCCGTAGGTGTCCCGGAATCGGCCCGCCATGCCCTCGTAGAAAGCGTGGATGTGCCGACCCTCGAATTCGATGACGTCGACGTAAACCAGGAGGATGTAGGGCTTGAAGGCGTCTACGACTTCCTCGATGGCGCCGGCCACTTCTTCGAGGTCCTCGGGGAAGTCCGCCTTTGCGAAGAGCTGGTTGAGACGTAGGCGCGGGTCCGTGACGAGCTCCCAGTACTGGTCGATCAGACGCTCGAAGATCTCCTCTTTGTTGGAGAAGTGATGGTAGAGATTGCCGACCGAGAGGCCCGACTCGGCGGCAATCTGCCGCATCGAGGTGGCGCGGAAACCTTGCGTCGAGAACAGCCCCAAGGCCGCCTCGAGAGCTTGGGCCACGGACAACTCGGATCTTGGGTCCGGCGACGTAATCGGCATCAAGTTGACTCCCAACCGAACGTTCGGTCGGTACTGTAGCGAGGATCTGTCTTGCTGTCAACAGATTCAGTTGGAGCAACAAGTCCCGACGGGTTCTAGCTCGGGCTGCTCGGTACCGGTGGCCTGCCGAACCCACGCCGTAGCGCCGCCCGGACTCCGTCCGCGGACTTCTCGCGCGCGTCGTCGAACAAGGTGTAGAAGACCGGTACGACCAGGAGGGTGAGCAAGGTCGCGGTGGTGAGACCGCCGATCAAGGTGAGGCCAAAGCTCTTGTAGCTCAGCCCGATGCTCGATGACCCCTGGAGTGTCAGCGGCACCATGCCGCCGATCGTGGTCAGGGCGGTCATCATGATGGGCCGGAAACGCCGTTCCGCCGCCAGCAGGAGCGCCTCACTGCGCTCGTAGCCTTCATGGCGCAGCCGAGTCACATAGTCGATCAGCACGATGCCGTTGTTGACGACGACACCGACCAGCAGTATCAATCCCACGACACCGAGAAAGTCGATATTGAGTCGTGAGACGAAGTGGGCCCAGTAGACACCCAGGCTGGCGAGTGGGATCGTCAAGATGATCGACAACGGCAAGATAAAGCTCTCGAACAAGAAGCCCATCAGCAGGTAGATAAAAACGATCGAGACGATACCGGCAAAGAGCATCCCCGCGAGATCCTCGTTGAGGCCTTGCTGACCGCCGTTGGTGCCGAAGCTCACCCCCTCCGGAAGATCGATCCCGGCGGTGAGAACGGTGAGCTTCTTGCGGGTGTCATCGGCCTTGTCTTTCTCCAGCTCCAGGTTGATCGTTCTGTTGGTGCGCTTATTGGTGCGGAAGATGCGGGTGGCGGAGCTCAAATACTGTGGTTTGGTGAGCGCCGACAGGGGCGCTGAGTCACCGTCCATCGTGGGGACGGCGAAGTTGTTGAGCTCGTCGAGCGAGTCGCGATCCTCCTCGCGGAATCGCACGGTCACCGGGATCTCGGTGCCGCCTTGGCGGAAGCGTGGCAGCCCCTGGCCTCGCAGGGCGTACCCGACCACCGCCGAGACCACTGTCGGGTTGATGTTCTGCGCTTGGATGCGGTCGCGATCGAGAACCAGTGCCAGCTCGCTCGGCGAGTCGTCGGCGACCTTCTTCATTCCGACCACGCCGTCGATCGACAGGAACAGGCTCTCCAGGTCCTCCGCTACCTTCTCCAGAGTCTCCGAGTCCTCACCCTGGAGGACGATCGTGTGGAGGTTCTGATCTCTGTCTTCCCTGCGGTCGTCGTTGGTGAAGAGCTTGACGCCGGCCTTCTCCGGCAGCGCCTCCTTGACCCGCTTGGTCGCTTCCAACGGAGTGACCTTGTTGGTTCTCGGACTCTTGAACCAGCCCTGCAATTCGCCAAAGGTCGAACGGTGAAAGACAAACCAGCCGTCGAGATCGAGCTCTTCGGCGAGGTCCTCGATCACCTTCTCGCCTGCCAGAAAGAACTCTTCCGCCTCCTCGAGGGTTGTGTTTTGGGGCAGTGAAGCGGAAATTTCGAACCCGCCACGATCCTCGTCCTGCATCTCGACGAACTCGACTTTCTTGAACGCGAAGGCGGCGCTGATGACGAAGACCGCGACCATCGCCAGCACCAGATCCAGGCGTCGACGCAGAAAAAGCTCGAGCAGTTTTGTGTAGCCGTGATTGAGCAGGCCGAATGTCCCGTCGTACGCCTTCTTGAGCCAATTGAAGACAGGATGAGGCTTTTCGGACTCAGCCCCGTCTTTGGGGAGAGATACATAGACCGACAAGGGGATGAAGATCAGCGCCACGAGCAGCGACCCCAGAAGGGCTACCGAGATGGGAATCGAAAGACGCAGAAGAAAGAACTGACCCATACCCTCCACCAGCGACACCGGTAGAAAGACGATGATCGTCGTGAGGGTGGCCATGACGATTGCCAGAGCGATCTCACCGGCCCCCTTGATACACGCCTCGCGACGCGACATCCCCTGACGATGGAGCCGGAAGATGTTCTCCCCGACGACCACCGAGTTGTCGACCAACAAGCCGACTGAGATCATGAGTGCCAGAAGCGTCAGGATGTTGAGTGATTCGCCGACAAAGTACATGACGGTCAGTGCGATGACGATCGATACGGGGATCGAGAGAGTCACGATCAGGGTCATGCGAAAACGACGAAGAAAGAAGAACAGCACCAGGAGGGCGATGATGCCGCCGATCCTGCCGCTCGACAGCAGGGATCCAAGGCTCTCTCGGATCACTTCGCCCTGGTCGAAAAGAGTGGCCACATCGATCACTTGGAGCCTTGGGTTGCTGCGCATTTCCTCGACCACCGCGTCGACGCGGCTGGCGACCTCGAGGGCGTTGGCGTCGCCCTCCTTCATGACCCCAAGGGCTATCGCCGGCCGGCTCATCGCACGCACGCGGTAGTTCTTGTCGGGAAGGTCGTAGCTGACGCGGGCGATGTCGCTGAGCTTGGTGTTGGGTCCCACCAAGCGGCTCTCGAGCTGCTCGAGGTTGTCGTAGCGCGATACCGAGCGCAGCAGCAGCTTGCGTTCGCCGTGCCGAACGTTGCCGCTCGACATCGTGAAGTTGTCGTCTCCGAGTTGCTGTGCGAGCTCATAAATGTTGAGTCCGGCGGCAGACGTTCGTTCGCGGTTGAGCTCGATGAGGATCTCCTTTTCCTCCAAGCCATGGGCCTCGACCGAGGCGACGCCCTCGATGCGCTCGAGCTTCAAGACGACTTCGTTCTGGACCAGGTTGTAGACATCGACCACGGCGGGGTCGATAGCGAGACCGACGAAGTAGATGGGGATCCCCGAGACGTCGTCCTTCAAGATGAAGACCTGTTCGACGTCCTCGGGCATCAGCAGGCGGGCGCGCTCGATCCGGTCGCGGACTTCGCGATAGGCGACGTCCATGTCGGTGCCTTGCTTGAACGACAGCCAGGCCATGCCCAGACCGGTCCTCGCATAGGATTCGAGCTTGCTGATTCCAGCCACCGTCGACAGTTCCTCCTCGAGAGGCCGCACGATCTTTTCGAGAACCTCCTGGGACGGCGCGTCTCGCCAGGGGACCTGAATGGTGAGAAAGGGTCCAGTGAATCCCGATGGAAAGAGCTCCACCGGGATGCTGAGCGTGGCCACGGCGCCCAGTACGATGACGGTCACGAGCGAGACCAGGACGGTGATGCGGCGGTCAAGGGAGAAGCGCGGCAGGCGCGATTCGCTGGCAGGAGAGTTTTCTTTCATGACTCGGCTCACGATCTTCAAACGGTTCCGATGGTGGAGAGGGTATCGGGCGATGCGGGCGATGCGGGCGATACGGTGTCTGGCAGTGTCTCCTGACCGGTGAGGCGGGCTCGTAGCTGGTCGAGAAGCGAGTAGATGACCGGGATCACGAGCAGGGTGAGAAAGGTCGAGACCAGGAGCCCGCTGATGACCGTGATCGCCATGGGTGTTCGAAGCTCGGCGCCGTTACCGAGGCCCAGGGCCATGGGTAGGAGGCCAAGCGCCGTGGTTGCCGTGGTCATCAGAATGGGTCGCAGGCGAACGGAGCCGGCGGTGACGACGGCTTCGGTCGCGTCCATCCCACGGCGCCGCAGTAGGTTGATGTAGTCGACCAGAACGATGGCGTTGTTGACCACGATCCCGGCCAGCATGATCATGCCGAGGAAGACCACGATCGACAGGGAGATGCCGAGAGCGTAGAGGCAGACGACGGTTCCGAAGAACGCCAGTGGGATGGTGAACAAGATCACCAGGGGATGGAAGAGAGACTCGAATTGGGCCGCCATGATGACGTAGACGAGAAAAATCGACAACGCCATAGCCAACCACAGACTGCCTTTGCTGCGCTCCCACTCGTCGTTTTGCCCCGCCATCAGATAAGTCGTTCCCGAGGGCCAGACGAGCCGATCGAGGTTGGCTTCGATTGCCTCGACGGCGCTTCCCAAGGACCCCTTGGCGATCGAGGCGGTCACCAGCGAGATGCGGCGGCCGTCTACGCGGCGCACCTCACTTGGCCCCTCCGCCAGCTCGACCACACCGACGGCCGACAACGGAATCGGTCGCGCGCCACCCGGATTGATGATCAATGCGCTGACATCCGCGACGCTCTCGCGGTCGGTGTCTTCGAGTCGTACGACGATGGGAATCCGTCGGTCTTTGAGATTGAACCGGGTGGCCTCGAAGCCCTGGACCTTGTCGCGAACGCGGCGCGCGACCTGGCCGGGGGCGAGGTCATAGCGCGCCAGCAGATCTCGGTCGTAGACCACCTGGACCTCGGGCGCTCCGCGGCGAGAGGTCGTCTCGACATCGGCGAGTTCGGGCATGGCGCTCATGGTTCGTTTGACTAGATCGGCCTGGCGTCGCAACTCGACGAGGTCGTTGCCGTGCACTTCGACCTCGATCGGCGTCTTGAAGCTGAAAAGCACCGGTCGGGTGACGCGGGCGTCGAGGTCGGGGATGCCGGAAAAGCGCTTGCGAAGGCGGTCGATCACCTTTCGCTCGAGGGTTGGGTTGGCCCGGTCCAATAGGACCTTGAAACGAGCGGTGTGCTCGCCTTCGTCGGACCGGTTTGAATACGCCGGATCGAAGCCGACCGTGAGCATCAGTGATTCGATGTGCTCCTTCTCTTCGAGAATGGCCTGCTCGACCGGCGCCACGATGGCCTCGGTGGCTTCGATCGGCGTACCAACGGGCAAACCGACTTCGACTGTGAACTCTCCTTGGTGAACCTCGGGTAAGAGTTCGGTATCGAGGGAAAGAGCGGTCCACGCGGTGGCGGCGAAACAGAGAAGGACCACGACAACGACGGTCAAGGGGCTGCGCAATGCCCATCGCAGGGTGTGTGGATACCGTTCATGAAGGCCGTCCAGTGATCCTTGCGTCAGTCGCAGTGGCACCGCGGCCATGAGACCGAAGAGCTTGCCCATGGCCGGGACCACGAACTTCCGACCGAGCCAGAGAGCACCGAAGAGAAATCCGAGCAGGAGCTTGCCGATGATCTCGAGGACCACACCGACTACGAATCGCAGACCCAGATACAGCATCACTACGGGCAAAGCGGTGTATCCTAGCGCCTTGCGGAGCCCACTCCTTTGCTTGGCTCGGGAGAGTGTGCTTTTCGCGTCAGCGGTAAGCCCACGCCAGGAGGCGAAGGTCTTCCATTCGATGGGCTGGTCGCGGCCGCCGGTCAGACGCATTCCCTGCCGGCTGGCCAGCATGGGAATCAAGAAGAGGGCGACGACGAGGGCTGCGAGAAGCGAGATGACGACCGCCAACCCGAGGTCTCCAAAGGCCTGACCCGCGACGCCCTCGACAAACACCATGGGAAAGAAGACGGCGATTGTCGTCAGCGTGGAAGCGATGACGGGGCCGCGGACCTCGGTGGTGCCTCTCACCGCCGCGGCTTCGAGAGGGTCGCCCTCCTCGCGACAGCGAAAAATCGACTCGAGCACGACGATGGAGGAGTCGACAAGCATGCCGATGCCGAGGGCCAAGCCGCCGAGCGACATGATGTTGAGACTGACGCCGAGCAGATGCAGCGGCGCAAAGGTCACCAGGAGAGAAATCGGGATCGAGATGGCGATGATCGACGTGGTGCGAACGTCCTTCAAGAACAAGAAGAGAATTGTTATGGCCAGGAGCCCGCCCAGAAGAGCAGTATTGCGGACTTCGCGGATGCTCGACTCGATGAAGAGCGACCGGTCGGCGACCAGGGACAATTCGGCGCCTTCGTTGCGCCAGGTCTTTTCGATCAGGCCTGGCGGGCCTCGACGCTTTTTCTTCCTGCGAGCTCGTTGCCCGTCCTTTGCCTCCTCAGGTTGTTGATCCTTCGAGCCTGAGGCTGCGGCGAGAAGCTCTTGCCGGGCCTCTTCGAAGTCAAATTCGCCGAGGGCGGTCTTGACCCGTTTGGCCAGCGCCACGATGTTGGCGTCGGCCTCTTTGAAAACGTCGATCTGCACACCCTCGTGCCCGTTGGTGCGGGTCAGGATCTCGCGCTCCTTGTGCGCTCGAACGACCCTTCCGATGGACCCTAAACGGACGTCGCGACCCTCGAAGCGGGCGATGATCGTGTCGGAAATCTCCGCAAGGTCCTCGTACTCGTTGAGAGTTCGCACCATGTACTCGGTGCGACCCTCGGTCAGCGTGCCGCCGGCGAGGTTGATGTTCTCCTGTGCCAGCCGATCGATGACGCTGCGGATCGACAGACCCGTTCGCTGCAGCTCCGTCTCGTCGAGCAGGACGTGGATCTCCTCCTCCAGACCGCCGCGAACCCGCACCGCCGCCACGCCCTTGATCGGCTCGAGCTCCCGCTTGAGCTGCAGCTCGGCGATGCGGCGCAGCCGTCTGAGCCCCTCTTCCCCGCCAAAGCGGTCGCCCGAGCCGGCCAGCGAAAGCTCCATGACCGGGTCGAGAGACGGATCGAAACGCAGGATGAGCGGTCTCTCGGCTTCCTCGGGAAGGAGAATCAGGTCGAGTTTCTCGAGCGAGTCCTGGATGGCCTCGGACATCGAAGTGTCCCAGCTGAACTCGAGCACGACGTCGCTGACCCCGGCGCGGCTGATACTCGAGGCTTTTCTCAACCCGGCGACCACCCCCAGCGCCTCTTCGACGGGGCGGCTGACATCGCTTTCCACCTCCTCGGGTGCGGCCCCCGGGTATTCGGTGCGGACGGTGAGGGTCGGGTAGGAGAGTCTCGGCATCAGGGTCACCGACAGGCGACCATAGGAGAAATAGCCAAAGACCAACGCCGCCACGAAAACCATGGTGATGGCCACCGGGCGCTCGGTCATGAAACTCGAGAGGTTGCCCCTCCCGTCATCGGCCGCCAAGGGTCGGTCGCTCGACTCCATCAATCCGCCTCGGTCTCATCCTCGGCGTCTTCGATCTTCTTACCCGCTTCGCGCACCAGCGAGCCTTCTTTGAGACCCGCCTGGCCGGCGACGACAATCCGATCGGCTGCCTCGAGGACTCCAGCCGGCTCGATGTTGTGGCGATCTTCGAGCGCCGCCTCGATCAGCAGGCGCTCCACTCGCCACTCCCCTTCTTTCAGGTCGTCCCGTTCCTCTTCTTTGACCCGAAAGACATAGATCTGATCGCCGTCGTAGATCAGGGCCTTCTTCGGCACCAGCACGGCATCGGTGTGGACATCGGTCACCAGCTCGACCGAGACGTACATGCCCGGTAACAAACCCTCGCTCCTCGGTACGGTCACCGTGGCTTTGACGGTGCCACTCTTGGGATCGACTCGGGGCGCCATGCGGTCGACCGTTCCCCGGCGCGCCTCGCCCCCGGCGGCTTCGGCGATAATCCGCGCCTCGACGCCAGGCCGCAGCCGCGCCAACTCCTTCTCCGGCACATAGACCCGTGCCACGATCGAATCGAAATCCACCAGATCAAAGAGGTGTTGGTTCGGTGTCACCTGGTCGCCGATGTTGACCAGGCGGGCGGTGACGGTGCCCGAGATCGGTGCCCGTACCGCGGTGTAGCCGAGGTTTCGCTGAGCGTCCTTGAGTGCCAACTCGAGCTGTTCGATCTCGTAGGTAGCCTCGTTGAACGTCTGTTCGCTGATCAGTAGTTTTTCGTACAGGTCTGTCTGGCGGGTGTATTCACGCGTCGCCTTGGCGAGCTGGCTCTCGACCCGGGCCAGGGCGGTGCGCTGCTCGTCGTCCTCGAGACGAAGCAGAACCTGTCCCTTGCGCACTTCGTCGCCTTCCTCGACCAGCAGACTACGCACTTTGCGTGCGGCCTGCGAGAACACCTTGACATCGCTCTCGGCCTCGAGATTGGTGGAGAAGCGAAGGACCGTTTCGATGGGTCCCCGCTCGAGAGTCACCAGTTCAACCGGAACAGCTTCCTCTTCGTCCTCCTCCTTCTTGCCGTCTTTCTTGGCGTCGTCGCTATCGTCGGCTGTCTGCTGGGTGTCTTTCTCATCGTCCTTTTGAGACACAGAGTCGGAATCCGTTTGCGCCTTCTGGTTTCCCCCACAAGCCCACCCGCCGCCAAACACCAGCATCAGCAAGCTGAGGAGCACCAAGATCCCTGTCGCATCCATCCTGCGCATCATCGACATCCTTCCCTGTGCAAATGAGGGCCGCCATCGAGCCCCGAGAAGTCCCGAGTGCCGCCCAAGTTGATTCTACGTTTTGTGACGGTGTTTGTTGTGCTCCGCCGCGGCAGAATCCGGAAATACCGTTACTGTCCGATCGACCGCGGCCGGCCCGTGACAGCCGATCCTTGACAGGTATCGAAACATTAAGATAAAACTTAAAGTCAATTCCAAAAAAGGAAGAACAATGCACGAGATAACCGCTAGAGCTTTGACCCTGGCTCACGAGACTCTTCGATGTGGTGTTCCCCACTTCCGCGAGCGGCGGTTGATTCCGATTCGAACGTCAGCCCATTTGATCGTGTTCGACGCGGCCAAGATCAGCCCGCTGTACACCATGCTCGAAGTCCAGCCGACCGACGAAACCGTTGTCAAACGCGAGGACAATTTCAGCAGCGGCGACATCTCGCTGCCGGGCGAGCTGAGTACGACCGAAAAGCACTACGCCAACTGGAACAAGAAACACTCCGACTTCCCGGTCGACAAAGGGCACAGCGCGGGTTCTCAGTATCGTCGCGGTGATGTGGTCGAGCAGTCCGATATCGACACGTTGGCCGGTGTGACGCCCGAGGCCAGCAAGACCAATCAGAACGTCAAGGGGCCGCTGGAATCGGCGATCCTCGCGCACGCGAAAAAAACACCCACACCTACTTGGTGCAAGGGCCGGTTTGGTACGGGATCGAACCGATCCACGGCAAACTGGAAAACGGTCAGTGGATTCCGGATGCGCTCTTCATCTCCGCAATGTTTTTGCACAAGAAGACCGCAAGATCGTGGACGTTCCTGATGGAAAACTCGAAAACGATCAAAGGCGCCAACCTCCGCGAAATAACCCTCGATGAACTCGAGGCTCTCACCGGTCTGTATTGTTGGGGCAATGTCCGTTCGAACGACTTCAAGAAGCGTCGGAACAAGCTGAGCGGCGGCAAATGGTGGCAGGTCGGTCAACCGGGTCCAAGCCCAAGGCAAAGTCGAAGACCAGGGCGAGATCCAAGAAGACGACGAAGCGCAAGGCCTAGCGGTAGTCCCATCCTCGCAGCAGCCGGCGCTGGTCGCCGAGTCCGTGCGAAGGATTCTCGGTCGATTCGCATCTAAGAGTCGTAGTGGGACTCTCAGGGCTTCGGCGGATGATGTGGTCCGTCTCGATTTGAGGGTCGAGAAATGGATTGACCGAAGGAGGCGACATGGAACACGGAATCAGAGGCGGCGGACGGTTCGGAATCGGTTGGATGATCGTACTGGCGTTCATTGTGGCGTTGGCATCGATCCAATTACCCGTGAAGGCCCAGGAGTTCACAGAGGATTTCGACGTACAGGACTGCACCTGGAAGCACAGAGGTAGTCAGAACAAGCTCTTCCCCTTGAAACCCGGTCGGCAAACAGTCCTCGAAGGTGAAGAAGAAGACGACGAGGGCGAGATCGTCACGATCCGAGTGGAGATCACGACTCTCAATGAAAAGGAGCTCATCCGATTCGAGGCGCCCAACGGTGACCGGGTTTCCCTGCGGGCCCGCGTCTGGCAAGAGACCGAGTTCGAGGATGACGAGTTGGTCGAGATTTCGCGGAATTTCCTGGCCATCTGCAAGGAAACCGGCGACATCTTCTATTTCGGTGAGGACGTCGATGACTATGAGGACGGAGAGATCGTCGGTCACGACGGAGCGTGGCGGGCCGGAGTCGATGGAGCACAACCCGGCATTCTGTTCCCCGGACGGTTCCTTCTGGGCTCGCGGTACATGCAGGAGATCGCGCCCGGAGTCGCCCTCGACCGGGCCGAAAACGTGTCAATGGGTCTCGATGTTCTTACTCCCGCCGGCAACTTCAGCGGCTGTGTGGGTGTTCTCGACTCGACTGCTTTCGAGCCAAACGCCGAGGGCGATCCCAAGGTCTACTGTCCGAGGGTGGGATTGGTGATGGACGAAGACATCGTCCTGGTCGAGCGCAACTAGAGCCGACGCTCCCTGCCAAGGGTGCAACCCACTTTTTTGGGTTCCGGCAGGCCGGCTCGAGGGCGCATAGCCCTCGCGCAGCTGAAACCGGGAGGGTGGCGGTTCGAACGGCTCGCCACGTGCGATGATCCTCGTGGAGGGCCACCTTGGGTCGGCTGCTGCTTCTCTTCATCCTGGTTCCGATCGCCGAGCTCGTCCTTTTGATCGAGATCGGCAAGCGGGTTGGCTTGACGACCACCCTGGCGCTGATCGTGCTCACCGGCGTGATCGGTGCTTGGCTGGCCCGGTGGCAGGGCCTGGGGATCTTGGCGAAGATCCAATCTGAAATATCCGAAGGCCGGCTCCCGGCCGGCCAGTTGATCGATGGTGCCTTGATCCTGGTGGCGGGCGCCGTACTCATGACGCCCGGGATCCTCACCGACGCTCTGGGTTTCTTTTGTTTGATCCCGCCGGGCCGCAGGGTTCTCAAAAACTACCTCAGCCGCAGATTTGAGCGTGCCGTCCAGAGCGGCACGGTCCGCATGTCCGCCGACCGCGGTGGGTTCTCGCGACCCCACCCACCTGAACCTCGCGACATCACGCCGCAGCCAAAGCCGGATCGGAACGCATCTTCAGAGTGGAGTGAGTGAGAGTCTGTTGACCGGCTACCGTTTTCTAGAGCACACCGCGGATGCCGGTGTCGAGATCGATGCTCCGAGCCCGACCGAGATCTACCGACTGGGTCTCTTCGCTCTGACCGATTGCTTGACCGTGTTGAAAAAGATCGAGCCGCGCGAGCGGCACCCATTCTCCCTGCGGGCCGGCGGTCTGGATCTGTTGCTGGTCGACTGGTTGCAGGAGCTTCTTTTCCGCTTCGAGACCACCGGCTTTGTGGCTCGAGACACCGAACTGCGGTTGACGAGCGAAGACGAAGGAGAGTTCGTTCTCGAGGGAGTCCTCCTCGGTGAGCCGTTCGATCCTGCCAGGCACCCGGTGAGATTGCCGGTCAAGGCCGTGACGTATCACCAGCTGGTCTTCGAGCCGACGGATCACGGTTATTTTGCCCGAGTGATCTTCGACGTATGAAACCGCGACGGAGGATCGAGCTCGAGCGGATCGACGCCAATCGATGGCGCATTCCGAAGTCCGGTGGCATGCGGGTCGACGGCATCGTCTACTCGAGCGCCGAGTTGATCGATGGCCTCCTGGGCGATCCGTGTCTCGAACAGGTGGCGAACGTGGCCCATCTTCCAGGAATTGTCGGCGCCTCGCTCGGCATGCCGGACATTCATTGGGGCTACGGGTTTCCAATCGGCGGCGTCGCCGCGATGGATCCGGACGAGGGCGGTGTCGTGTCGCCGGGCGGCGTCGGCTATGACATCAACTGCGGTGTCCGGCTCCTGCGCACCAATCTCGAGCGCGCTGACCTCGGAACCCACCTGACGAGTCTGGTCGAGGAGATGTACCGCAACATCCCGACCGGAGTCGGTGCGGCGCGCAAGGATCTGCGACTGACCGTCCCGGAGCTCCGCAAGGTCCTCGCGCAAGGCGCCGAGTGGGCGGTGGAGCGCGGTTTCGGCGAGCCCGAGGATCTCGAGGTCCTGGAGGAGGGTGGGTCCCTGGCGAACGCGCGACCGCACCTGGTGTCCTTCCGGGCGCTGGAGCGCGGTCGAGCACAACTCGGCACCCTCGGTTCGGGAAACCACTTTGGTGAGGTGCAGGTGGTGGCCGAGATCTTCGACCGGAAGGCGGCCACCGCGCTCGGTCTTGAGACCGGCCAGATCAACGTCACCCTCCACACCGGTTCACGAGGACTGGGTCATCAGGTCTGTACCGATCATTTGAAGACCATGGTCGAGGCCGGCCGCCGCTACCGGATCGATCTTCCTGACCGACAGCTCTGTTGTGCCCCCATCCGCTCGCCGGAGGGCAAGGCCTACCTGGGGGCGATGTCGGCGGCGGCCAACTACGCGTTTGCCAACCGGCAGGTGATGACCGATCGTGTGCGGCGGAGCTTCGGCCGGGTGCTTGGGAGTGATTGTCGGGTCGACGTGGTCTACGACGTCTGCCACAACATCGCCAAGTTCGAGGAGCTCGAGGTTCGAGGCAAGCGGCGTTCGCTCTGTGTCCATCGCAAGGGAGCGACCAGGGCCTACCCACCCGGACATGAGAAGACTCCGGAAGCCTACCGCGACGTTGGGCAGCCGGTCCTGATACCCGGCGACATGGGGCGCTATTCCTTCGTGCTGGTTGGAACCGAGACCGCCTTTGTCGACACCTTTGGCTCGACCTGCCACGGCGCCGGTCGCAGGTGGAGCCGGAAAAAGGCGAAGAAGGAGGCCAGGGGTCGGGACCTCCTGCAGGAGATGACCGAGCGCGGGGTGGTGGTACGGGCGGCCGGAATGGCGACCGTTGCCGAAGAGATGCCGGAGGCCTACAAGGACGTGGCCGAGGTGGTCCGGGTCGTCGAAGCCGCCGGGCTCTCGAAAATCGTCGCGCGGCTCGAGCCCATTGGCGTCATCAAGGGCTGAGGATAGGCGACTGCACAATCCCTCAGCTGGGTCTGGACTTGGCCATGGTGCGCGATCGAATGGCGGCTGTCGGGCTAGAAGAGCTTGCGCGGTTCAATCGTCAGATTGGCCAGCAGTAGACCGGTCACGAGAGCGAGCGCGATCATGGCCATGGTGAAGCCGGCCTCGACACCGGAGACGACGTCCTTGGCGATCAAGGCCGAGAGGCTGCGGAACCCGAGGCTCCCGGGGACCAGAAGAAGCAGCGCCGGCAGGATCGGGGTAGCCGACGGGATGTTGCGCCAGCGCGAGATGATCGTGCCCACGGAGCCTACGAGATAGGCGCCGAGACAGGTGCCGAGCTCCAATCCGAGGTACTCGGACCCGTAGCGGGCGCCGAGAAACGCCGTCGCCGCCGCGGCCAGGATGATCGGGGCGTCTTTGAGACGCGCTTGAAAGAGCACCGAGAGAGCCATCGCGTTGACTACAAGAGCGGCCGCCAGAAACGGAAACGGCAGGCTCTCGGGCGCCGCCGCCTCGACCTCGCCGAACAAGCGCCAGGCCACCGCGTTACCCAACGCCATTCCGAATCCGATCTGAAGAAAGGTGATGAGCGCGCTCGCGAGCCGAGCCGAGCCGCTGACGATGTGTCGGTGCGCCATTTCATTGACCGCGATCGTAAGCGTCAACCCCGGCAGCAGCACGATCAAGCCGGCCAGCGTCGGAATGGACGGGAAGAGAGGCTCGACCCAATGCGCCGCGATCTGAGCGCCGGAGGCGCAGGCGATTCCTGCAACGGCCGGTAGCACCAGCGCGAAGCGAGGCGAGCGGCCGGCCGCGACCACCAGCACCCCGACCATGACACCCAATCCCAAGGCCACCATGCCTTCCCGCAGACCGCCACCGAAGAACATCGATACCACACCCGAGACCACGCCGAAGCTCACCACATTCGCCAAGGGTCCGTAGAGGGGCTGCTTTTCTTCGATCCCGATGAGTCGTGCGCTCGCCTCGGCCGGCGTCGCACGGCCGGCGAAGACATCCCGCAGGACATCGTGGAGGTCGGCGAGCTTGGCAAGGTCGGCCTCTCCTTGATCGAGTCGCAAGAGGGTCGTCTGTGAGCGCCCCTCGGTTCCGATCGAAGTCACGATCGAAGTCGGCGTGACCAGAAACTGCGCCGGTACGCTCAGCTTGGCGGCGACTTCGGAAAGCGCGTGCTCGATCCGATGGACCGGCGTGCCGTAGCGATGAAGAGCGCCGGCAAGCTTCCTGAGGAATCTCCCTGCTTCCGCGTCGTCCACGGCTTGGCGGTGCGACTGGAGCACGGAGCAGATGATACCGCTGGGTGTGCTTGCGGGATGTGTCTCCGCCCCCGCGCCAGGTGGGTGGGCGGCGACTCACCCGCTCGGGTGTGGGAGCGGTAAGAGCGAGCGCGGTACGTTTTGCCTCGGAGAAGAGGAACGATGATCGAACCAGCACCTTCGACGACTAGACCAACGTCCGTCGCTTCGAAGCGGCGAGATGAGAAGAAGATGCAGCTCGTTTGCGGGCGCCAGCGCGGCGGAGAGAATCAGAGCGCGTCCACCGGCTGGCCCGAGAAAACGGTCGGCAAGAAGGGCGATCGAACGTATCGGTTGAGGCTGTTGGTCCAGGCTGGATTCGCCCTTGGGTGCGTTCTGCTGGGCATTCAATTCGCTCGCTTCACTCGCGCCGCGGTCGCCGGCGACCTGCCGTTGCCGGTGCGCCCGCCCGGGGTCGAAGGCTTTCTTCCGATCAGCGGCATGATGGGGCTGTTGGACTGGTTCCACCAAGGCACCCTGAACCGGGTCCATCCCGCCGCGACGATGCTCTTTGTAATCATCGTTGGGGTTGCCTTTGTGGCTCGCAAATCGTTCTGCTCCTGGATCTGCCCGGTAGGCTTCTTGTCCGAGACGCTGGCGCGTTTAGGCAGGCGGATCTTCGGCCGAAACTTCAGGCCCTGGAAGTGGCTCGACATCCCTCTTCGGGGTCTCAAGTACCTCCTCATGTTCTTCTTCGTCTACTCGGTTGTCACGATGAGCGACACGGCCTTACGGGCGTTCATCGAATCACCCTACAACCGGGTGGCGGACGTCAAGATGGGACTGTTCTTTGTTCGCCTGGGAACAGTGGGAGCGACAGTCATGGTCGTTCTCTTTGTTCTCTCCATTCTGATCAACGGCGCTTGGTGCCGCTATCTCTGCCCGTACGGGGGTCTGCTCGGACTGGTGTCGTTGTTCTCCCCGTTCAAGGTCACCCGCAAGGCCGAGGCCTGTATCGACTGTGGGCTCTGCGACAAAGTGTGTATGGCCCGGCTGCCGGTGTCGACCCTCGATCGGGTGTCGAGCGCCGAGTGCACCGGTTGCTTAGACTGTGTTGCCACCTGCCCGATTACGGAGGCTCTCGACGTCCGGGCGGCGCGGCGCTGGCGGGTGAGCTTGCCGGTCTTTGCTCTGGTGGTCCTCGTCCTCTTCCTCGGCGGGTACTCGGGAGCTCGGCTGACCGACCTGTGGCGGAGCGGCATCAGCGACGCGGAGTACTCAGAGCGGATTCAGAATCTCGATCGACCCGAGTACGGGCATCCCGGCAGCTGAACACGGGAAAAGGTCCCTGGTCGGCGTACCAGAGAGCCCCAAGGGCCCTCGGCTTGAGAGGTTGGTCGAATTCTGCTAAAATTAAGGGAGACAAAACTGATATTCGATGGTCAAAAGCCTGACGCGTCGAGAGCGCCTGCGGTGACGGCGCTCCGAGCGTCAAACCGAAAGGCCGGAAGATGAACGAAAAAGGGAGTCCTGGAGGCAAGGGCGCAACGCGCGACCGCCGTGACCAAGCCCAACACGTTCAATCGTTCTTGCTCGAGCTGCTCAAGGCCGCCAGTACATCGAGCGGCCTCGAGGAAATGCTGGCCACAACTCACCGAGCGTTGGGCAAGTTGATGGACACCACCAACTTCTATGTGGCTCTCTACGACGAAGCAACCGAGCACTACTCGTTTCCGTTCCACGTCGACAAGCACGAGACCGATGAGCAACCACCGCGCAGCCTGCCGCGCAGCCTCACCGATTATGTCCGCAGGACCGGCCAGCCGCTCTTTGCCGACGAGAAAACCGATGAACTTCTGATTCGCGAGGGGCATGTCGATCTGGTGGGT
>JAOTZA010000120.1 GCA_029861655.1 Acidobacteriota bacterium
CCCCTGACCAAACAACAGCACTTCGGCACCTGTTAACAACCGGCCGGCTCTTGCCAGGCTTTCGACGTAGTGCTCAGCAAAGACGACCGGGGCATGCGACTCGCCACCCGCAATATCGCCCAAAAGCCGGCGAGCCAGCGAGGCGGCGCCGTCTGGGAGAAGATTCCGCCCCGCCCGTTGGACGACGTACTGGAATCGCTTCAGACTCGAGCCGGGGCTCATACCCACCGGTGGAGATCTATGAACGGCAGGGTTGACTTCGGGCCTCGCAGATTATATCCTTTCATCCGGATGAAGGGATTAAGTGACTCGCCAAGCCGTCTTGACGGCGGCATCCTGAATCGGATGGCCGTGCTCGGCGATCCCCTTCGCAGCCGGATTCTACTGCTTCTCGAACACCACGAACTGACCGTTTCCGAGGTTTGTGCCGTGCTTCAGCTTCCCCAATCGACCGTCAGCCGGCATCTCAAGGTGCTTTCGAGTGACGGCTGGATCGGGGCTCGAAAGGACGGCACCAGTCGCTGCTATTCGATCCGTGCCTTGCGCGACGACTCGACCGCCGCACGGCTGTGGCGACTCGTGCGAGAAGAACAAACCGAGACTTCCACGGCGCACGAGGACGCCCGCCGACTCGAGAGCATCCTGGCGCGACGGCGCACCCGCTCCAAACAGTTCTTCACCGCAAGTGCGGCACGCTGGGCCGAGTTGAGACAGGAGTTGTTTGGCGAGCGCTTCGATCTCGAAGGTCTCCTGGGGTTGCTCGATGAAGACTGGATCGTCGGCGACCTCGGGTCAGGGACCGGACAGCTCGCCCGGACCCTCGCCCCTCATGTCGCCAAAGTCATCGCCGTTGACGACTCACCTGCGATGCTCGACGCCGCCGCCAGGAGACTCGAAGGAGTCGACAATGTCGATCTCCGGCACGGCCGGCTGGAAGAGTTGCCCATCGAAGAAGGATCGTTGGACGTCGCCACTCTCGTCCTCGTTCTTCATCACCTCCCCGAGCCCGAACGGGTTCTCGCCGAGGCCGCGCGGGCGCTCAAACCGGGAGGCAAGCTCCTGGTTGTCGACATGCTGCCGCACGAACGAGAGGACTATCGCAAGGAGATGGGGCACGTATGGCTGGGCTTCTCGCAAGAAGATATCGAAGGCTGGTTCAAGCAGGCCGGCTTCGACAGGACCCGTGTCCGGCATCTGGTGCCGGATGCCGAGGCCAAGGGGCCCGGATTGTTCAGCGCCACCGCAACGAGACCAAAGATCCACCGGATCGAATTCCCCAGCTCGGTAAAGCCGGCGATATCCCGCAGATAGAGAATCAAACCAAGAAGCACACTCTAAGAGGAGATTTGGAAATGACCATCGCGACAGAGAAAGCCACCCACCCCCAGACCCCGGCAACCGAGGGCCGTCCGGCGTTCAAGGTCGCCGACCTCGCCCTCGCCGAGCTCGGCCGCAAGGAGATCCGACTCGCTGAGCACGAAATGCCCGGCTTGATGGCGCTGCGCGCCCAATACGGCAAGACAAAACCGCTGGCCAAGGCCCGCATCATGGGCTCGCTCCACATGACCGTCCAGACGGCGGTACTCATCGAGACCCTCGCCGAACTCGGCGCCGATGTGCGCTGGGTGTCCTGCAACATCTTCTCGACCCAGGACCACGCCGCCGCCGCGGTGGCCGTCGGCCGTCCCGAGACCGGCGGCACGCCGGAGGACCCCAAGGGCATCCCGGTCTTCGCCTGGAAGGGCGAAACACTCCCCGAGTACTGGTGGTGCACGAAGGAGGCCCTCACCTGGCCCGACGGCTGGGGACCGGATCTCATCGTCGACGACGGCGGTGACGCCACCCTCTTTGTTCATCTCGCCAACGAGTACGAACGCTCCGGGAAGATTCCCGAGTTCGACGCCGACAACGACCCCGAGGAGTGGGGTGTCATCCTCGAAACCGTCCGTGAGGAGCTAGCCGCCAACCCGGGTCGCTGGACCCAGATCGCCGGCAACGTCTCCGGCGTCTCCGAAGAGACCACAACCGGCGTCCACCGCCTCTACCAGCGCGCCGAAGAAGGCAAGCTTCTCTTCCCCGCCATCAACGTCAACGATTCGGTCACCAAATCCAAGTTTGACAACGTCTATGGCTGCCGGCACTCGCTGATCGACGGCCTCAACCGGGCCACCGACGTCATGATCGGCGGCAAGGTCGCGGTGATCTGCGGCTTCGGCGAGGTCGGCAAGGGCTGCGCAGAGTCGCTCCGCGGCCAAGGCGCCCGTGTCCTGGTCACCGAGATCGACCCGATCTGCGCCCTCCAGGCGGCGATGCAGGGCTACGAGGTCACGACCCTCGAGGATGTCGTCGAAACGGCGGATATCTTTGTCACCACCACCGGCAACAAGGACATCATCACCGCCGAGCACATGCGGCGGATGAAGGACAAGGCGATCGTCGGCAACATCGGCCACTTCGACAACGAGATCGACATGGCCGGGCTCAAGAAGACCGACGGTATCCAACACATCAACATCAAGCCCCAGTACGACGAGTGGCGCTTCGCCGACGGCCGCTCGATCCTGGTCCTCTCCGAGGGCCGGCTGCTCAACCTCGGTAACGCCACCGGCCACCCGTCCTTTGTGATGTCAGCGTCCTTCACCAATCAGGTGCTGGCGCAGATCGAGCTGTGGGCCAACCGCGACTCCTACGAAAACAAGGTCTACATGCTGCCCAAGAAGCTCGACGAAGAAGTCGCGCGGCTGCACCTCGACCACCTTGGCGTCAAGCTCACCAAGCTGACCCAGGAACAGGCCGACTACCTCGGCGTGCCGGTCGAGGGACCGTACAAGCCCGAGTACTACCGCTACTAGTACCCAGTATCGAAATCCGATTCGAAGGGGCGGAGCGAACGCTCCGCTCCTTTTTTTGTCTAGTGAAACGAAGCCACGGCCTGCTCTTCGCTCTGGAAAACGTCGAAGACCGTATGGATCTGGGTCACTTCGAGAACGTCGCCAACACCTCTCGGCAAGTTGAACAGCTTGATCACACCCCCGGAATTGGTGACCTTCTCTCGCGCCAACACCAACTCACCCAGACCGGACGAATCCATTCTCGAGACCTTTTTGAAGTTGATCAAGAATTGCCGGCCGCCGGCTTCCAGCGCCTCGTCGACGGCGTCTCGCAGAGCCACGTCGCCAGCGCCAATCGTGATCCTTCCCCGCGGCTCGATGATGGTCACCTCGCCACGCTCGCGTGTTTTGATTTTCATTTCCTTCACCTCCCTGGAGTGTCGGCTTCGCCTGCGAAGGCGCACCGCATGATCGCCACGGTGCCGCCATCAAATTCGAAATCCACCTCGTTCATGTACGCTCTCATCAAGAGTATTCCTCGCCCTGTTTTCCGCATCAGGTTTTCGGGTAGCAGGGGGTCCGGCAGTGAATCCGGGTCAAACCCCTCTCCTTCATCCTTTACGCGAATCAGGAGCTCGGGGTTTCGGAAGCTGAGCTCGATCTGAACTTTCTTGTCTTCCCGCGAGTCGTTCCCGTGGAGGATCGCGTTTGCCGCCGCTTCGCGAAGCGCCAGCCCGATCTGCTCACACCGCACCTCCTCCGCCTCCGCACTCACGCCGTTGAGCCACACCGCGGCCACATCGTCCAACAGATCGAGCGCTTCGATCCGGCTTCCAAACGACAGCGTCAGTCGAGAAGACAGCGGCGGCACGGCGGCATCTTGCCATGTAAAGCGGATCCGGTCAGCGGGCTCCCTGGTCCGGGGTATCGAGACGTGTTCGCGAAGGAGAGACTGCTGGCAGCTGCTAGCCTCGGGAGATGAGCAGAATAGCAATCTCGTCGCTGTGCGTCGCAATGATCTTGGCGCCATGGACATCGGCCGAAGCCGGTACCGAGGAGGGTTCTTTTCTGGTCGCCGGAGGCACGATCCTGACCCTCGACCGCTCGGATACCGTGATTCCCGATGGCGCGGTCGCCATCCGCGATGGGCGTATCCTGGCTGTCGGGTCACGCGCCAAGCTCGAATCCGAGCATGCCGGTTTTCACTTCATCGACGCCGGTGGCGGGATCGTGCTGCCGGGCCTGGTCAATGCTCATACCCACGCTCCGATGGTGCTGTTTCGGGGTCTTGCCGACGATCTCGAGCTCATGGATTGGCTCGAGAACCATATCTTCCCCGCCGAAGCCAAGCACGTCGACGAGGAGTTTGTCCGATGGGGAACGCGTCTGGCCTGCTTAGAAATGCTCACGGGCGGTATCACTACCTTTGCCGACATGTACTACTTCGAGGATGCGATCGGCGAGGAAGCCGAGCGCTGCGGTATGCGTGCCGTGGTCGGTTCGACCCTCATCGACTTTCCGGCTCCCGACAACAAGACCTGGAAGGAAGCGATCGAATACACGCGGCGTTTTGTCGAACGCTGGCGGGGTCACCCCCGAATCACCGCCGCGGTGGCTCCCCACTCGGCCTACACCGTCTCCGAACAGCACCTGCTCGAGGCGCACGGGCTTGCCAAGGAACTCGAGGCGCCGTTTCTGATCCATCTCGCCGAAGACCGTGGTGAGCTCGAACGGGTCCGGGCGAAGACCGGTCGCCGCTCGGTCGACTACCTCGCAGACCTCGGTCTCTTAGACTCACGACTGCTGGCAGCCCACATGGTCTGGCCCAGCCCGGGCGAGATCGAGCTTTTGGCCCGGCACGAAGTCGGCGTGGCACATTGTCCCCAATCCAACATGAAGATCGCCGCTGGCGTCGCACCGGTACCACAGTTACTCGCCGCCGGTATCGCGGTGGGTCTCGGAACCGACGGAGCCGCCTCCAACAACGATTTGGATCTCTGGGAGGAGATGGACACGGCCGCAAAACTCCACAAGGTCACCAGCGGCGACCCAACGGTCATCAACGCCCGCGAGGCTCTACGCATGGCCACGATCGAGGGCGCTCGCGCCCTGGGCCAGGGTGAGCGGATCGGGTCGCTCGAAACGGGTAAGCAAGCCGATCTCATCATCGTCGCCACCGACGGCCTCCACCAGACCCCACACTACGACCCCTATTCGCTGCTCGTTTACTCCACCAAGGCATCCGATGTGCGGACGGTGCTGGTCGCCGGCCGCCTGGTCGTCGACCAAGGCGTCGTTCTGACCCTCGATTCGGCCGAGACCCGGGCAAAGGCTGCCGAGTACCGGCTAAAAATCGCGACCGAAGCCACCGCAGCATCGGGGAGAGCCCATGAGTCGACAGGAGAAGCCCATGCAAACGACTAGAGTCCTGGCGGTCACAACCCTCGTCGCGAGCGTCGCTTGGAGCGCCCCCTCGTTGGCCCAGCGAACGACCAACAAACCCGTGCTACATGGTCGCCACTGGGTGGCGATTACTGGAAAACCCCTGGCCGCGACCGCTGGGGCAACCATCTTCGCTCGTGGCGGCAACGCCATCGACGCCGCCTGCGCCATGCTGGCTGCGACATCGACGATGTGGGACACATTGGGCTGGGGCGGTGAGACCCAGGCCCTGATCTACAACCCAGAGACCGAAGAAGTGATAGGGGTGAACGCACTCGGCGTCGCCCCGACCGGCGCCACCGTCGAGTTCTTCAGCGACAAGGGATTTCTCTACCCTCCGGAGTTCGGCCCGCTCGCCGCGGTTACCCCGGGAACGCCCGGCGGACTCCTGGTGATGCTGGCGGAGTTCGGCTCGATGAGCCTGGCCGACGTTCTCGCCCCCGCGATCGAAATGGCCGACGGATACCCGATCGAGAAATCCCAAGCCGACAACATGGAACGACGGCGAGACATGCTGGCCCAATGGCCCTACTCGAAGCCAGTCCTTCTTCCCCACTTCGAGAGCGACGCTCCGGACCGGCGCGCCGCCCCCTATCCCGGCGAGATTTTTCGGCAGCCCGAGCTAGCGGCAACGCTACGCAAACTGGTGACGGCTGAGGCCGAGGCGCTCACCGCCGGCCAAGGACGCAAGCAAGCGATTGCGGCCGCCTATAAGCGCTTCTACCAAGGCGACATCGCAAAAGAACTCGTGCGCAGCGTTCAGGAGCAGGGCGGGCTCATCACAATGGCCGATCTCGCTAACTGGCGAGTCCGTCTCGAGGAGCCGGTCAAGACCCTCTACAAAGGCGTCGAGGTCTTCAAGCTCACCCATTGGGTTCAAGGCCCGGTGATGCTTCAGGCGCTCAATATTCTCGAGAACGCAGATCTGGCGAAGATGGGGTACAACACGGCGGCCTATATCCACACGCTCTACCAGGCGATGAATCTGGCGTTCGCCGATCGCGACTTCTATTACGGCGACCCCTACTACCCGCCTGAGGAGCCTATCGAGGGCCTGCTCTCCAAGGACTACGCGCGGAGTCGTTTCGAAGAGATCGATTGGATGCGCAACAACTCGAACATCAAACCCGGGGATCCGTACCGGTTCCAAAGCGGCGACAATCCGTTTTCGGATCTGCTCGAACAGTGGACACCGATTCCCCCGGCGGCGAAGGCGGCGGGTGAGGAGGGTTTCCAGCAGTCACTCATCATGAGTCAAGAGGAGGCGTTTCTCGCGGGCACGACGTCGATCCAAGCCGCCGACGCCGATGGCTGGGTCGTCTCGATCACTCCGAGCGGCGGGTGGATTCCGGCCGTCATCGCCGGCCGCACCGGGGTCGGGCTTTCCCAGAGGATGCAGAGTTTCGTGCTCGATGAGCGCCTGAACCCCTACAACCTGCCCGAGCCCGGGAAACGGCCTCGCGCAACCCTGACCCCCGGCATGGCCCTCAAGAAGGGCAAACCGTACCTGTCCTTCGCCGTCCAGGGCGGGGATACTCAAGACCAGAACCTCCTACAGTTCTTCTTGAATGTCGTCGAATTCGGTATGAACGCACAGGAGGCCGCAGAGGCGGCGAATATCACCAGCTACCAGATGCAGAGCTCGTTCGGCGCCCATAGAGCCGAGCCCGGAAGGCTGCGTCTACGAGACGACGTCCCGGACTGGGTGCAGCGGGACCTGCGGGCGATGGGCTACCGCCTCGAGACCCGCGGCCGCACCTCCGGTCCCATTACCGCCATCGTCTTCGACCACGAGCACGGCACGATGTGGGGCGGGGCGAGCGATTTCGGCGAAGACTACGGCGTCGCCTGGTAGGCAATAGGGGGACACATACCCTTTTTCGAAGGGAGGCGAGATCGCGAAGTCCGCGATCTCGAAAAAGGGTATGCGTCCCCCTATTACCGTCCCCCTATTACCTAAGAACGCGGTTCGATCAAACCGGCGCCCCAGAGCCCCGACTCGAGGTCTTCGACGACAACCGCAATCGCGTCCTGGTCGTCGAGGTCGGTGACTTCGACGCTATGCGTCCAGAGCTTCTCGGCCGTATCTATGTCGACCGTGAGGCGCTCGTGCCGGACCGTCCGTTCCTGCAGGTCTCCCTTGGCAACCGTCACCCGCAGGAAATGCGGCCGATCGTCCCGCCAGCCAGCCGGTTTCGACGCCAAGTCCACTTCGAGGATCAAGCCCGTTTCCTTCTCACCGGCGGTCGCTTGTACAAAATCGATCCACAGCGAGAAATCCCCGTCTGGAAGATCCCCCGCCAAGACCCGACGTGCACGCGCTGCCGCCACCGGGTCGGGCGTGCCCGAATGTGACCAGCGGGGAAGCCGCAGTCGGAGATCGGTCTCGGCCAGGCTCACTTCCACAGGAAGATTGAGCCCTTGCGGCCAGCCAGCGACCTGGTAGGTGAGGCGCAGTCGGTGCCCGAGGCTCTTGACCGCTTCCTGGAGGCTATCGAGATCGCGAGCGACTCGGCCGGTCGTTTCTCCGGTAAGCATCCGGAGCGGTGCGAGTGGCTCGACAAAGGCCCCCCGGGTTGCCGGGTGTTGCTCGACCAAGGAGGGATCCAGGGCCACCGCGTGCGCAAACGCCTCCCGCGCTTCCTCGGGCTCGCCCCGCGCCAGAAAGGCCCTGCCAAGAGCCTCCTTGACAGCGGCCTGGCGCACTGCGGTCCGTGGGTCTCCGGCGAAATGGTAGAGGGCCCTCTCGAAGGCTTCCACGGCAGCCTCCGCCTCTCCCGCCTCGAGGTGGGCTTCGCCCAGTTCGAAAAAGCTCTCGGCCGTCTCCGGCTCGCGCTGGTGCTCCCGGGTCAAGGTCCCTCCAACACCCATCCCAGGTGGCGGTACGAAGCTGTTAAAGCGCCATTTCCCGATCCGCAAACCCGGCACCAGACCCGGGCCTTGCTCCGGGGCCGCCAGCGATACGACCGTCCATCCGTACCCCGCGAGTGTCTCCGCCACCGACTGGACTCCCGCGCGCAGTGAATCCGGAGCTTCCACCGCCTCACCCGCCGCGATCCCGAATTCGCTCCGATAGAAGCGCTCGGGTTCCAGATCGAAACCGTCGTGTAGAAGAAAAACCGCGCGACCGGGAGCCGCCGTGCCGCGCTCGGCCAATGCGGTCACCAGGACATCGAGCTGCCGGCCTATCACGCCTGCTTCTTCGCCGGCCAACCCCTTCGCCAACTCGCCCGCCGGGAGGTCCAAAGAAACCGGGAGGGCCTCGAGAAATAGCGCCCGTCTCTCGAGGATCTCTTGACCACCGGACGGGTCGAGCGCCAACCCGGAAAGCGTTTCGGCCAAAAGACCTGCATCCCTCGTCGGCGCCAACCGGCGTAAAGGCCACGGATTCGCGACGACGATCTCGACGTCTCCGAGGGCCGTCAGGTCGGCCGCCGTGTCGGCGAGGATGTCGGCTGCCCAGCGGAGCGAGCTCGGCGCCGAAGAAGTGAAGTCGAAGTAGAGAACCAGACACCAGGGCTCGGTCGCGACAACTGTGGCGCCGAGCCGGGGATCGAAAAGGCCCACCACCCTCTGTGGCTCTCCGTCCAGAAGAACCTCGAACGCCTCGGCATCGAGCTCCTCGGGTAGCTCTCGGGACCGGTCTCGGTCCCCGGCCCCGGCCTCCAACTCGACCAGAACATCAACCGCGGTGATTCGTTCTTCTTCTGAGAACGGCGTCTGCTGTGTACCGACCCGGCCGGGCGCAAGAAGGAAAAAGACTCCCAGAACGCTCACCGCGGCGAACCGGTTCGAGCTGTTGGTCGCGCCGAACGACATCTCAGTCAGCAGCTTCTCATCCGTTTGATTCCTTTGGGACCGCCCCTCGGGGCAGTTTATCGGCCGCTACTCACCGGCCGTGGAGCCTTGCCGCACGGATTCGGAATCACCGTCCGTCTCCATATCGAGAACAAAGAGACCACCACCGCTCCTCGAACCCACCGGAACGACCGGCACGATCAACTGGCGACCATCGCGGCTCCAGGCACCGGCGCCGACCATGACGCGGCCGTAGTAT
>JAOTZA010000121.1 GCA_029861655.1 Acidobacteriota bacterium
CGACACTCGCATCGTAGAAGCGGCACCAAACACCGGCGCCAGTTTAGCGCCGAGTCGCTCTACCTGGGAAGCGCCCAACTCACCGAGGAATAGAAGGGTCAAATGATAGTTGCTGGGCGGCACCCAGCGCGCCGGCGGGAAGTCACCACGCAGCGATTCGAGGCGCCGGCCGATATCCTCACGCACCGGCTCCGGCACTTCGAGAGCGAGAAAGCATCTCACCGGCATACCGTAAGACCCTGTCGCGCAACCCTCTGAACTTCTACTGCGGACCGCTACAGCTGAGGCGAATTCTCGAGATCGAGACGGAGCATATCCAGCGCCCATTGGCTTGAGAGCCAACGTACGCGTTCGCGATCTCCCGGAAACACCAGCCTTCGTTGCAGCCCAATCCCGTTCTGTGATCCGGCTAGTGCGAGACAGACCGTCCCGACCGGCTTCTCGGCGCTGCCGCCCCCAGGCCCCGCGATGCCGCTGACGGCCAGACAGTAGTCCGCACCGAACAACCGACGCGCACCGGCTGCCATCTCACCCACCACTTCCTTGCTGACCGCACCATACCGCTCGAGGGTCGCCGGTTCGACGCCCAGCACTTGGCTCTTGAGCTCGTCCGAATACGTCACCACACCACCGAGGAAGAAGTCGCTGCTCCCCGCAATCCGGGTCAGCCGCTCGGAGACCAGACCTCCCGTGCACGACTCCGCCGTCACGACCTTCGCCCCAATGGCGCGTAACGAGCTGCCGACGACCTCTTCGAGCGTGCCCTCTTCGCACTCACTGAAGACCGAGGCACCAAAAACCTCCCTCAACATCCGAGACCTCTCTTCGAGCCAGGCAGCTCTCGCCTCCGGTCTTTCGCTGCAGGTCAGCTGCAAGGTCACCTGGCCTGGGGACGCCAGGATCGAAAGGCCTTGGCGTCCAAACCGGTCGTAGAAAGGGCGCAGCCTCTCCTCGGCCGTCGACTCTGGGACACACGCGACCTTGAGCGTTCGGGTCTCCCGCTTGCCGCCGCCATGCCGCGCCGCCAGCCACGGGACGAGATCGCTCTTGATCATCCCTTCGAGCTCGGACGGAACTCCCGGGAACAGAAACAACGTTGCGTTGTCGTTCTCCAGCAACAGACCTGGAGCGGTGCCCCGTGGGTTTGCGATCACCCGCGCTCCGCCGATGACATCCGCCTGCTTGCGATTGACTTCTGGCATCGGCATCCGCATGTACTCGAACTTGGCTTCGATCTCGGCCACGATCTCCGCCCTTCTCTCGAGTGGCTGGCCGAGCGCTCGGGCGACCGCCTCTCTAGTCAGGTCGTCCTCGGTAGGTCCCAAACCGCCGGTGACGAGCACCAGATCAAAGCTCACGACTAGCCGTTCGATCTCGTCGGCAAGCGTTTCCAGATCGTCTGCCACGACACACTTGAAACTCACTACAACGCCATACGCCCCCAGCTCTTCGGTCAGCCGGAGCGAGTTGGTGTCCAGCCGATCGGTGCCCAGAAGCTCCGACCCGACGGCGACAATCGCAGCACGCATAACGCGCGAAGGATACCGGAACGTCTCAGGGCCCGTTTCCCCTCTTGGCCGGCTATCTACAGCCCGATCAAACGCCCAGCGAGAACAGGTTTGTCTCAACGGAGGTCGCGGGGCCCCGGCTGCGGGCCGGTTTCCCGTGGTGCTCGCCAAGCCTGCGCGCCACGGGAGCCCTCCGGCCCGGCCTCCCCGCGACGTCACAGTGCTGGGCTTGTCCCGGCCGGCGTTCACCGCAGCCCGGTGAATGCGCCGGCAGGAACGCTGTGAGCCCGCGAGCACACGAGATCCTGCCTGTTTTGTGGAGGGTCCGCGCGGGCGAACAACGAGGCGCGAGCGAACTCGTCCAAGACTGAGTAGCGAGCGCCGTTTCCAGCCGCGCGTTCCACCAGGTTGCAATCAGCCGGCCGGCTTGGATTCGCCTGGAGCGCGTTCCTCCGACGCATTTGGGTATCCGTATTCCCGCCGGATCCTGGTAATATTCTCACCGGCATGAAGTTGCGCCGACTCTCTTGTCTCCTGTGTGTTCTTACGCTCGGGACCGTTTCCGATGGCTCCGCCGAGTCGTCACGGCGCGGGACCGCCTGGAAGACACACGAACCGGTCGAAAGCACCCGTGGCACTGTCTTGCTCAGCTCCAGCGGGCGCGCGCGCGTGCGTGAGGAGGCCAACAAGGCTCGTAGGGTTCCGCTCCGTCGCGGCGAGCAGCTCTCGGAGATCGTCGAGGAGGAGAAGGGGTGGCTGGTGGCGGGTGTCGCAAACCACGGGGCGGTACGGGATCTCATCTTTCTTCGTGGCTCCAAGAACGGGGTGCATCGTCTACCTCGGCTCGCCGAGTCAAGTCCAGGGCTCCGGGGCCGGCCTCGTTTGCTGACCGAAAGGGGCCACCTGGCCGGCGTTGCGTGGCTCGAGGGCAGCGGCCTCAACGACCTGGCGGTCAAGACCAGCGACTGGACGGGCATCCACTGGGGTCCTGCCGACACGGTCTCCTGGGGGCCCGCAATCCGATCAGGTCTGACCAGCACGGTCCTGGCCGACGGCTCCTGGCTTCTGGTCTGGAGCCAGCACGATGGCACCGATGACGAGTTGTTCTGGAGTTTGCGGGAAGGCGCCAACTGGACTTCCCCTGCGCCTGTAGACAACGGCAACTCGTACCCGGATATTACGCCTCAGCTACTGGCGATCGGCAAAGGGGCCTTGCTTGCCTGGAGCCGCTTCGACGGCCAGGACTACAGATTGGTCACGGCGCGATTCCATCGCGGTCGCTGGCGCACAAGCACCTCCGAGGGACCCGCCGGCTCGGTCTACCCGAGCTTCAAGCGCACCACCGAGGGGCCTCTACTGCTCTTCCGCAATGCCGACCCTGCGGCCTGGACCGCGCTCCGTCTTGACGAGAAGGGAGAGGTAACGGGCATGGCACAAGCCCGGACGCCTCTCGCGGCGCGTCCGGTCCTCAAGAACTCCCGGTCTGGAGAAACACTCTTCGACTGGCCGCTCCTCAAGCTCAAGCGGCAGGCGCGTTGGGAGCAACCGGCACGATGAAGGCCCGCACGTCCTTGCTCCTGTTGTTCCTCCCCTTGCTGGTCACGGGGCTTGCGGCTCCGGCGGCTGGACAGCAGGTCATCGCCTTTGGGGATAGCCTCGTCGAGGGGTTTGGGGACGCGGACGGCGTCGGCTGGCCCCAACGCCTGCGCAAGATCCTGCGCAAGAGCGACAAGAGCGCCAACGTCCTCAACTTCGGTGTGGGCGGCGAAACCACCAGCGTGGGAGTCACTCGGATCGCTGGAGCCATCGCGCAAGGGGCCGACATCCTCATCATCATGGAGGGAACAAACGATGTCGACGACATTCTCAACCTCCAGATTTCGTTGCCAACGGTAGTCGCCAACCTGGATCAGATGACGCGTAAGGTGAAGGCCGCAGAGATCGAGGCGGTCCTGGCGACGATCATCTGGAGACCTCCCACCGCCGGCGCCGACAAACAGAGCGTGGTCACTCAGGCCGTCACCGGCGAGATCCGGGAGCTGGCTTTCGCTCGCCAAACCAGACTGATCGACAGCTACCGCGCGTTTGATCCCATTTTTGTCGACGACCCCTTCAGCGAGTACTATTTCAAGGGCTTCGATCCCGTAGGCCATCTCAACGAGGACGGCTACCAAAGGCTCGCCGAGGTCTCCGCGGACATACTCCAGGGCGTGGACAATGTCCCGCCAGTAATCGGTAACTTCAGCCCCGGGCTGGTAACCAAGGTGATCTCGAAGAACATCGAGATTCGGATCCCGATTTATGAGCCTCAGGGTTCCTCGGGCTTGGATCGTCAAGGCACGCGACTTCTGATCAATGGCCAGGAGGCCGGCGCCGTCGAGGGCAACGTCCGCAAGCTCGAGGTCGTGCACCAGGGCTCCAAGGAACTGGGTTGCCGGGCGGTGCTTCAACTGCGGACGGCCGACCGAGCCGCCGAGCCACATGTCTACGACCGCGTTGTGGGTGTCTACGATATCGAGGGCCTTACGGTGCCTAACGGAGACGTCGACTTCGACTGCCGTGTGGACGGCTTCGATCTGATCTCGATTTCACAACGATTCGGTGCCCGGCGCGGCGACGAGCTCTACAACAGCTTCTTCGACCTGGATTTCGACGGTGTCATCGACGAAGACGACATCGACATCGTTCGCGGCGCCTTCGGGAACTCGTCCTAGCCGGCTAGCCGACCCGTTCATAGACCAGCGGCGGCGGCGAAGCCTCTTCGGCAACGATAAAACAGTCGGCGAAGCGTCCTTCGAGATCCGCATCGGGCCCTCTCGAGTAGACGCGGGCGATCTCATCCCCTTGCCGGAGAGTCTGCCCTAGGCGGACCGAGTAGCGAAGCGCCACGCCGGTGTCGATCTCCGAACGGCCGCGCCCCTTGCCGCCGCCCGCCTCGGCCAGCAGCAGGCCGACTTGCTGGTTCTCGACTCGCGACAGCACGCCGTCGCGTTCTGCCACGAGCACGTGCTCGTGGGGTGCCAGAGCCAATCGCTCTGGGCCAAGCGCCTCGACCGAACCGCCGACAGCGATCACCCAGTGCTCGAAGAGCTCGAGCGCCCGACCCGAATCGACCGCATCCGTCAATCGCTCTCTCGACAATGGGCGGCCGGCCAGCGCCGCGACCTCTTCGCTCAGTGCGTAGACCACCTCCATGAGGTCGGACTCACCCCGGCCCTGGAGGCAAGCTAGAGTCTCCGACACCTCCGAGCGGTGTCCCACCCACTCGCCCAGAGGCTGGCTCATATCTGTGATCAGCGCCGAGCTCTTGCAGCCCGTGTCCAAGGTGATATCGACAAGCAGCCGCGCCAACTCGCGCGCCTCCTCCACTTCAGGAAGGAAGGCTCCGCTCCCCGTCTTGACATCGAAGACCAACGCCGCAGCGCCGGTCGCGAGCTTCTTCGACAGAATGCTGGCTGTGATCAAGGGCAGTGAATCCACTGTCGCGGTCTGATCGCGGAGGGCGTAGAGCACGCGGTCCGCCGGTGCGATCCCCTCGGCCCCTTCGGTCGCCACTCCGATCGCCATCCCCAGCTCGGAGAGCAGCTCCCGGCAACGATCGCGGTCGAACGCGAGATCCACTCCATCGATCGACTCGAGCTTGTCGGCGGTGCCGCCCGTGTGCCCAAGGCCCCGGCCCGTCAACATGACGACCGGCTGACCGCAAGCAGCCAGAATCGGCGTCAGGATGAGCGACACCTTATCGCCGATGCCACCAGTAGAGTGCTTATCCCCGAGCCCGGGGAACTCACGGGCCAGCTCCCACTGCTCCCCCGACCGGAGCATCGACACCGTCAACTCGCGGGTCTCCTCGAGATCGAGACCTTGGATGGCGCTCGCCATCAGAAAGGCGGAGAGCTGCGCCTCGCTCCAGTCGCCACTGACCGTTCCCAGTACGACCGAGCCGATTTCGTCCGCACTCAGTTTGCCACCGGCCCTCTTCTTGGCCAGTACGCGGTAGGGGTTGATCGCCACGGGCAAAACGGCCCCCTGCTAGAGCGTCGGGATAACGGTCCCTGCCCGCAACGCGTAAGCGGTGCCTGGATGGTCATCGAGAATCCGCTGATAGATCTCGCGCGCCTCTCCCCGCCGATCGAGCACCAGCAAAGTCTCGGCCATCTGGTCGAGCACTACGACCACCGGAACGGTCGATCCACCATCCCCCAACATGGCCTGTAACTCGGCCAGGACCCCCTCCGACTTGCCGCCGGTGCGATCGAGGGCTAGACGATTGACCCAGAGCTCGACCTCGAGCGCGGTCTCCGCCTTGGGTGCGGCTCCCTCCCACAGTTCGCGCGCCGTCTCCTGGTCCCCCGCCTTCGTCGCAAGGTCAGCCAAGTATCCCGCCGCCACCGAAGCGACCTTCGAACCGCCGAACTCCCTGCGCACCGCTTCGAACGCGGTCTTGGCGGCTGCTTCCCGCGCCTGCTCACTGGCAAACGTGGGAGTGGTGGGATCGTCCGGCCGCGGCGCAAGAACGTCGATCTCCGCCCGGTAGACCTGGAGCGCGTACGAAAGGGCCTCGTTGGCGCGAGTCTGCTTGCGTTGCCCCATCGACAACCAGAAGGCCCCGGCCAAAGCCAGAACAACAACGACACCAAGACCCACCACCAGCTTGCGGCCGTGCTCCCGGACCAGATGGACGAATCGTGCCGCACCCTCGAGCACTTCATCTCTCTTCATCTCTTTGCGTGACAGTCGGCTCATCTCATCCTCTCGCAAAAACGTTTCATAATCTGGTGCGGCTGGGAGGATTCGAACCCCCGACCTAGGGCTTAGGAAGCCCCCGCTCTATCCAACTGAGCTACAGCCGCGCGAACGGGCCCGAATTATATCGGTGCGCCCCCCTCGCCACACCGCTTTTCCAGGAGTTCCCCTGCCTCAGTAATGGATCAGTGATTGCACCTCGAAGCCATCGAGAACTTCACGCCCGTTCAAGAACCCGAGCTCAACGATAAAGCCCATACCCGCCACTTCCCCACCGACCGATTTTACGAGATCTCCGGTGGCCCTAGCCGTGCCTCCGGTCGCCAGCAGGTCGTCGATGATCAGCACTCGTTCGCCCTTGGCGACACCGTCGTTGTGCATCTCGATTCGATCCGATCCGTACTCGAGATCGTAGGACTGCCCCACTGTCTCGTACGGGAGTTTGCCGGGCTTGCGCACCGGAACAAACCCGGCGTTCAAGTTGTAGGCCACGATCGGAGCAAACATAAAGCCCCGAGACTCGATGCCGATGACCTTGTCGACATGAAGCTGAGCAAAAAGCCACACAAAGCGGTCAACGGTCATCCGCAGGGCGTGATCGTTCTGCAGCAGCGTGCTGATGTCGTAGAAAAGAATCCCCGGCTTTGGGAAATCGGGAACCTCTCGAATGTACTTCTTCAAGTCGTCCATTCCTTTGTTACCTCTATCGTCGTCTTGATTCAACGTCGGATCTCGAAAGACTCCGGGAGTTCGGCCAGTTCTCGTGTATCCTCCTCGACCCGATCCACCCGCGCCCCCGGCGAGCCTTGGTCCAGGAACTTCCTAAACCTCCCGAGCGCCGCCTCACTCCCCCCGGCCAATGTCTCGACCGAGCCGTCCGGTCGGTTCCTGACAAACCCCGTAACACCGAGCTCGATCGCTTTCCTGCGGGTGTAGTAGCGGAAGCTAACACCCTGGACGCGCCCAAACACGCAGAAACGGCGTGCTTTCACTCTTCCACTCCGGTGGCCGCCGGCTCAGCCCCGCGGGAGGCTTTGCGCGCCGCCCTTCCAGTGAGCCAAAAGCCCGCGACCAAGAGGATAACAAACGCGATCGTCAGCCAGCCCAGATACTCGTCTATGAAATGCTTGGCGTCTTCGCCGACGAGATAGATGATGCCGGCAACGGCGAAAAAACGCATGCTCCTGGAGATCACGGACGCCAGGACAAACACCTTGAAGTTGATGGCAAACGCGCCACCCGACACAGTGAACAGCTTGTATGGCAGCGGTGTCAGACCGGCGATCCCTGTCGCCCAGGCATTGTAACGGTCATAGTACTGCTCCACCCGCCGCACCCTTTCGGCGTTGAACAGCCGCATCAACAGCGGCCGGCCGCCAGCGTATCCGAGCCCATAACCGAGCATCCCTCCCACTACGGAAGAGATCGAGCATACGGCCGCGAAGTAGAAGGCTTTCTGCGGCTGGGCGAGACAGAGAGCGATCAACAGCGGGTCGGGGGGTATCGGAAAGACACTGCTCTCGGCAAAGGAGATTGCGGCGAGAGCCCCGGTCGCATGCGGTGCCGCAGCAAAGGACTCGACCCACAGCAAGAGGTCATGGAGCCAGCTGGTCAGCCAGAATCCCCTGCTCGCCGAATCAGCAGGCATAGAAGACAGTCCTCCCATGACCTTGCTGCGAGCCCATCTGGATCTCCACCATGTTAGGACGCCCAGCCGTATCGTCCGATCAGGGGCACAAAGGCGACAGCTTCGCCCTCCTCGCGCCGCACGCCGCCACCACGCAACTTACGGTACGACACCAGCCGCTGCTCCTCCCGGCTTCCTTCCGGGATCACCATCCGCCCACCCGGGCGAAGTTGTTCGATCAGGGGTTTCGGTGCCGAGGGCGCCGCCGCGGTCACCAGAATACGTGCAAACGGAGCGACTTCGCTCCAGCCCACCGTTCCGTCGAACGCCTGTACCTTGACGTTCGGGATGCCGATCGACCGAAGTCGATCGATCGCCGCCCGTGCCAATTCCCCGACCCGTTCGAGGCTGTAGACCCGCCGCGCAAGCTTTGCCAGAATGGCCGTCTGATAGCCCGTCCCGGTTCCGATCTCGAGAACCGTGTGCTCTGGGCTCACCCGCAGCATCTCGCTCATCCGGGCGACGACAAAGGGCTGCGAGATGGTCTGCTCAGCGCCGATCGGCAGCGCGTGATCTCCATACGCTTGTGCCCACAGGTGTTTACGGACAAACAGATGACGTGGGATATCGAGCATCGCTTTGAGCACGCGGCGGTCTGCGATTCCGTACTTCTTCTCGAGCTCTTCGACCATCCGCCGGCGCTGGAATTCGAATTTCAAGCTAGCCTGACCTTCTTACCGGCTTTGTAGTGAGGCGCCGAAAAGGGTCGGACATACGAGGCTTGTGACCGAGGGCAGGGAGCCATCAGAAGATAAGGTCAGGCTAGTTTCCGCCGCAGCCAGTTGTACGACTCTAGACCTCGGTAGTCGGTGAGGTCCAAGTGTAGGGGGGTAATGGAAACACGCCCGTTGCTTACGGCTTCGTGATCGGTCCCCGAGTCCGCCTTCCATTCGGGTGTGCCCGCTATCCAGAAATAACGCCGCCCACGAGGATCCTTCTTCTCGACTACGGACTGCTTATAGATCCGATGACCCAGTCTCGTGAACGAGACCCCATCGACTTCGCCCGATGGGACGTTGACGTTGAGAAGGAGATCAGGCGGAAGGTCCTCCTCCACTAGAAGCCCCACCAACTCGCGAGCAAAACGAGCCGCATTCTCAAAGGAGAATGGCTCCCTCACCTCCTGGCTGAAAGCGACCGACGGGATCCCAAGGAGGGTACCCTCGAAAGTGGCACTCACCGTACCCGAGTAGGTCACGTCGTCTCCCAGGTTGAACCCGAAATTGATGCCCGAAACTACGAGATCCGGCGGCGAGTCCTTCATCAGCCACAGGACGCCCAGATTCACGCAGTCGGTCGGCGTACCATCGACCGAATAGACACCCTCCTCCAACTGTTGCATTCTTAGCGGTC
>JAOTZA010000424.1 GCA_029861655.1 Acidobacteriota bacterium
TCTTTATGCGTGCGAAACACGACAACGCAGATACGCAGCGCAAAATGGCCGTCGAGCACCGTACCGGTCAGATAGACACGCTGTCGCGAGTTGATCCGATCCAGAAGGTCCCGGTTGATCCGGTCGTGCGCGCCGTTCTGGAGCCGGCCCAGTCCATCGAGCTCGAGGCGAAACGCGACCACCGACAGCTGTGGCTCGGCGACGATCCGCATTCCCGGGATCGTTTCGAGCTCGCGCCAGGCCCACTCGGTCAGATCGAGCTTCTCGTCGAGCGCGTCGCGCCAGGCGCCGATCCCGGTCATCTGAATGGGCAGCCAAATGCGCAGGCCGCGAAAGTCGCGCGACAGTTCGGGAGAGATGTTGCAGAAGTCGACCTGTTCCGTCGAGCCTTGCATCGGCGGCATGTAGTCCGCGTCGATCGAGTGGGCCCTTTCCAGGGCAGCGCCATCCCGCACCAGCAGGCAGCCGGTGCCGTACGGGAGGAAGAGACCCTTGTGCGGGTCGAGGGTGATCGAATCGGCGAGCTCGATCCCGGTCATCCGCTGCCGTCCTCGCTCAGTGAGAGCAAAAAACCCGCCATAGGCTGCGTCCACGTGGAGCCAGAGTCTCTCGCGCTGGGCGACTGCGGCGAGCCTTGTCAGGTCGTCGATCGCTCCGGTGTTCGTCGTGCCGGCGCTCGCGACAATAGCGAAGGGCTTCACCCCTGCCGCTCGATCGGAAGCGATCGCATCTTCGAGAGCTTCGCAGCGGAGCTGGAATCGCTGGTTCGTGGGGATCGTGCGGACGCTGCGAGATGGAAAACCCACGAGGCTTGCCGCTCGCAGCACCGAATGATGTGTCTGGTCTGAAACATAGATTCGTCCGTCGAGAAACTCCTCGGGAAGTTTTTCCTTGCGAGCAGTGAAGAGGGCCGAGAAGTTGGCGAGCGAACCGCCACTGGTCAAGAACCCTGAAGAGTCTTCGGGGTAACCGACCATTTGGCGAAACCAACGGATGACCGAGTTCTCGATCTCGGCCAACCCTGGCGCGGCGGCCCAAACGGTGACATAGCGGTTGACACTGTCGGCGATGAGATCGGCGACCGCGGCGTGAAAGAGACCGCCACCCGGGATGTATGCCATGAACCCTGGGCTCGTGGTGTTGAAGCAATTTGGAACCAGATCCCCAAAGAAGAGCTCCAAGAGCTCGTCGATCGGCCGTCCGTCCTCGGGGAGGTCCTGGCGCAAGTGGGCCCAGCGTTCGGGCCGTGTATCCACCTCTTGTACCGGCTGTGTAGGGAGGGTGTCGTAGAAGTTCGCGATGCGTTCGAAGGTCGCATCGACAAGAGAGCGCATCTCCCTCCGGGTCAGCTCGAGTGGCTGGGCTGGCGGTTGACTCGTCATCCACCCAGGCTAACAAGAGAGCCGGGCAACTGAGCGTCCCCGATGTAGCGGTCGACCTCCGTGTCGACCGAATTACTTGGACGCCTTCACTTCGCGGTACGGGAACTCCCGCGCCAGAAGAGCGAGGCGGTCGAAACGCGCCCGGCAAGCGGTGAGGGTCGAGGCCAGATCGATCTCCGCTGTGTCGAACCGGCGCTGCCGCGTGAAGTACTCTTTCATATCGGTCCAGCGGGGCTCGACGTTGATGCGGTACTCGGTTCCCGACCACACCTCGTAGAGCGCGAAGAGACCCGAGGATACGGCTTGTCGCACCAGCTCGACGGATTCTCCCGGTTCGGACTTCCAACCCGTCGGACAGGGAGCGTGGAGCAACAGGAACCGGGTGCCATGGAGGCCGAGGGCCGTGTCCAGCTTGCGGTCGAAGTCCTCTGTATGAGCGATCGACAGGGTGGCGGCATAGGGGACGCGATGGGCCGCCATGATCGCCATCATGTCTTTCTTTTCCTCGGTCTTGCCGCCCGGGGTTGTGGTCGTTCGCGCGCTGGCCGGGGTGGCGGAGGAACGCTGACCTCCCGTATTGCCGTAGATCTCGTTGTCGTAGCAGATGTAGAGGATGTCTTCGTTGCGCTCGGCGGCCGCCGAAAGGGTGGCGATGCCGATATCGTAGGTACCGCCATCACCGGCCCAGCAAATCACCTGGCCTTCTTCGTCGTTCAGGTCCCGCACACCGGCGATGCCGCTTGCAAAAGCCGGAGAGGCGGCGAAGGTCGTGGCAACCGTCGGCACGCCATAGCTCGTCGTCGGGTAGGCACCGGCGGTGACGATGCCACAGCAGGCCGGGATCGCCAGGGTGCACCTTTGGTTCGCCCGCTCGAGAGCGCGTCCGAGCATCGTCAGCCCAACGCTCATCCCACAGCCACCGCAGTTGGTGTGCCCGGGTCGCAGCAGGCACTCCTCCGAACAGGGGATCCCCGAGAACTCGGTGGCGTCCGGTGGGTGGTCCGTCGTGGTGGCCATCAGTTGACCTCCGGATTGGTTTGGATACCCATCCACACCGGTTTGCCGGCTCGGTCGCGAAGCGTCAGATCGGCAATG